>NZ_JBSGBK010000033.1:42584-84592 GCF_053601215.1 Amycolatopsis sp. NPDC004772 | reverse complement strand
CCCCGCCACCTCTGTGGCGCGCCCCCCCCCCCCCCCCCCCCCCCACGCCACATTGGGGCGCTTGGGCCGGGCACCCCTGACACCTGTCACGGCCAAGTCGTGACGCACGATCCGGGGACCCGGGCCCGCCGGGCGGCAGCCTGGGGGCATGCGAGAAACAGACATCCAGGCGGTGGCGGCGGGGGCCGCGATCCACCTCACCGGCCTGCGGAAGCACTACGGCGACGTGCACGCGGTCGACGGCGTCGACCTGACCATCGCCCCGGGCGAAGTGGTCGCCCTGCTCGGCCCGAACGGGGCCGGCAAGTCCACCACCGTCGACATGATCCTCGGCCTGACCAGTCCCGGTGCCGGCGACGTGCGCGTGTTCGGGCGCAAGCCGATCGACGCCGTCCGCGCCGGCCTGATCGGGGCGATGCTGCAGGGCGGGGCCCTGATGGACGACCTGACCGTCGGCGAGACCGTCGGCATGGTCGCGGCCCTGCACCGCAAGCCGATGCCGGTCGCCGAAGCCCTGCGTGCCGCCGGTGTCGAAGAACTGGCCGGCCGTCGCGCCAACAAGCTTTCCGGTGGGCAGAAGCAGCGGGTCCGCTTCGCCGTCGCCCTGGTCAGCAACCCGGACCTGCTGATCCTCGACGAGCCGACGGCGGCGATGGACGTCGGCACCCGGCGCGAGTTCTGGCAGTCGATGTACTCCTTCACCGAATCCGGGCGCACCGTCCTGTTCGCCACGCACTACCTCGAAGAGGCCGAGGAGTTCGCCGACCGGGTGGTGCTGATGCGCCGGGGCCGGATCGTCGCCGACGGCTCCGTCGCCGAGGTCCGCGCGCTGGCCGGCGGCCGCACCCTGCGCGCCGCCGTCCCGGGCGCCACCGACGCCGTCATCGCCGCGCTGCCCGGCGTCAAGGAATTCGAGCTGCGCGGCGACCGCGTCGCGATCTCCAGCGGCGACTCCGATGCCACGCTCTGGGCGCTCAAGGCCGCGGTTCCGGCCGTGCACGACGTCGAAATCAGCGCCGTCGGCCTCGAAGGCGCCTTCCTGTCCCTGACCGCCGACGAGACCGCGGAGCCCGTCCGATGAACGCCACCTACCTGCTCACCGAGATCCGCCGGAACTTCCGGGCGCCCCGCTTCCTGATCTTCGTCGTCGCCTTCCCGGTGCTGATGTTCCTCTTGCAGACCAACGTCTTCACCAAGGCGAGCGATCCGCACCACGCGGAGATCGCCGCGGTGATCATGATCAACATGATGACGTTCGGCGTGTTCGCCGCGGCGACCAACAGCGGGGCCCGGCTGGCCCTCGAACGCGCGGCCGGCTGGCAGCGCCAGCTGCGCCTGACCCCGCTCACCGGCACCGGCTACCTGGCCGGCAAGGGCATCTCCGGGATGCTCGTCGGGCTGCCCGCGCTGGTCCTCGTGCCGTTGCTGGGCGTGCTGGCCGAGGGCGTGCACGTCGACGGCGGCGGCTGGGTGCGGATCTTCGCCGGCATCTGGCTCGGCATGATCCCGCTGGTGCTGCTCGGCCTGCTGCTCGGCCAGTTCGGCACGCCGGACTCGATGCAGCCGATCAACATGCTCGTCACGCTCGGGATGGGGTTCCTCGGCGGGCTCTGGATCCCGATCGAGTCGATGCCCGGCTGGATGCACGACGTCGCCCAGATCATGCCGACCTACTGGGTGCTGCAGGTGGCGCGACCGGCGGTGACCAGCGACATGGTGGTCTCGCTGCCGACGGCGGCCGGCGTGCTCGGCGCCTGGACGGTCGTGCTCGGAGCCCTGGTGATCAGGCGTTACCGTAAGGACAGCGCCCGCGTCTGAGGGCCGGAGGGGAACGACGATGGCGAAGCGCCGGTTCGGTCTGGACAGCAAGGAATCCTGGTGGGAGGACCCGCTGCCGGATGCCGCCGACCGCGGGCCCGGCGGTCCGCGCTGGCCGATCATGTCGATGGTTTTCCTGCTGCCGTTCCTCATCCCGGTCACGCGCTCGCTGCTGGCCGAGCCCGCGGTCACCCCCGGGCTCGTCGCCACCCTCGTCCTCGTCTACGCCTACTCCGCGTGCTACGCGGTGTTCCCGTACTTCTTCCGCCGGGAACGCCTGGTGAAGCTGGCCTTCGGGATCACGATGAACGTGCTGGGGCTCGCCTCGCTGGCGACGGCCGCCGGCAGCGGGTTCGTCCTGCTCTACGGCACGGCGGTGGTCGTGTTCCTGGTGCCCGCCGCCTGGTCGGTGATCATCGACCTGACCACGGTGGCGCTCGGCGCGGTGATCCTGCTGGCGCAGGGCCGGTTCGTGGCGGACTACGGCGACCTGATCACCGTCTTGTCGATCACGGTGGCGATGTTCTTCATGGGCAACCTCGTCCGCGCGGTCCGGCGGCTGGAACGCGCGAACGAAGAGATCGCCACCCTCGCCGTGGCGAACGAGCGCCAGCGCCTGGCCCGCGACCTGCACGACCTGCTCGGGCACAGCCTCACCACGATCACCGTCAAGGCGGGGCTGGCCCGGCGGGTGCTGGAGAGCGCCGGTGACATCCCGCGCGCGGTCGAGGAGATCCGCGAGGTGGAGAGCCTCACCCGCAGCGCGCTGTCCGACGTCCGCGCGACCGTGTCGGCGAACCGAGAGGTGTCGCTGTCGGCGGAGCTCGTCGGCGCCCGGGCGGCGTTGCGGGCCGCGGAGATCGACGCCGACCTGCCGCACGCGGTCGACAATGTCCGTCCGGAGTTCCAGCCCACCTTCGGGTACGTGCTGCGCGAAGCCGTCACGAACGTGCTGCGGCACTCCGGGGCCAAGCGGGTGCGCGTGCGGCTGGGCGACACCTGGCTCGAGATCGAGGACGACGGCACCGCCACCGACGTCGTCGCGGGCAACGGCCTGCGCGGGCTGACCGAGCGGCTGGCCGCGGCCGGGGGCACGCTGCGGACGTCGGGCCGGCCTGGGGGAGGATTGCTGGTGCGGGCGGAGATCCCGCTGCCCGAACCGAGCCCGGCCACCCCGGCCGTGCGCGCCGAACCCGCGGGAGGACTCGCTTGATCCGGGTGCTGCTGGCCGACGACCAGGCCATGGTCCGCGGGGCCCTGGCCACCGTGCTGGGCCTGGAGAACGACATCGAAGTGGTCGGGCAAGTGGGTTCCGGCGACGAGGTGGTGGCCGCCGCGCGCGAGACCAAGCCGGACGTCGCCCTCCTCGACGTCCAGATGCCCGGGAAGGACGGCCTGGAGGCCGCGGCCGACCTGCGGAACGCCCTGCCGTCGTGCCGGGTGATCATCTGCACGACGTTCGGCCGTCCCGGCTACCTCGCCCGCGCGATGGCGGCGGGCGCGGCCGGGTTCGTCGTCAAGGACGCGCCGCCGGAGCAGCTCGTCGAAGCCGTCCGGCGAGTCCATAGTGGACTGCGGGTGGTGGATCCGGCGCTGGCCGCGGAATCCCTCGCCACTGGCGCCAGCCCGCTCACCGGGCGCGAGCGGGACGTGCTGCGGGAGGCCAAGGACGGCAGCACGGTGGCCGACGTCGCCCGGGCGCTGCACCTCTCGGAAGGCACCGTCCGCAATCACCTCTCCGCGGCGATCGGGAAGACCGGCGCGCGGACGCGGGCCGAAGCGGTGCGTGTCGCCGAGGAGCGTGGGTGGCTCTGAGCCGCCTCTGAAAGAATGGCCCGGATGGGTACCGCTGAACGCACCAAACCGTCGGTGGCGAGCTGGGCACGCCGGATCGTCCTCGGCACGCTCCTCGTGCTGGTCGCGCTCGTCGGCGGCACCGCGTTCCGGGTCTGGCAGGTGGCCCGCGTGAACGACCGGACACCCGCCGACGTCATCGTGGTGCTGGGCGCCGCGCAGTACAACGGCAGGCCGTCGGAGATCTACGCCGCCCGGCTGGCGAAGGCCAAGCAGCTCTACGACGCGGGCGTCGCGAAGACGATCGTCACCGCGGGCGGCAAGAAGGCCGAGGACAACTACACCGAGGCCCGGGCCGGCCAGCTGTGGCTGACCCGGCGCGGCGTGCCGGCGTCGGCGACCCTCGCCGTCGGCGAAGGCAGCGACACGCTGCGCAGCCTGCGCGCGGTCGCCCAGCAGGTCGAGGCCCGCGGCTGGCGGACGGCGGTGCTGGTCAGCGACCCGTGGCACTCCTTCCGCGCCCGGACCATGGCCGACGACCTGGGCCTGGACGCCTGGACCGCGCCGACGCACAGCGGGCCGATCGTCCAGGAGCGCGTCACCCAGGTGCGGTACATCGTCCGCGAGACCGGGGCGCTGCTGTACTACCGGCTGACGAAGACGCCCGCGGACGATCTGTTCGCCACTTTCCTCGGCTGAGCGTTTTGTCGGTGACATCCGGGGCTTCGCCCCGGGTCGGGGGCTTCGCCACCCGAACCCCCGAAAAATGTCGGTGGCGCCGTTTAGGCTGGTCACGTGGACTACACCGAGCACGACACCGCCCGCCTGCTGCCCGAGGCGGCCAAGGGCGCGGCGCTGCCCGGGGCCCGGGCGGACGGGCGCAGCGCGTTCTCCCGCGACCGGGCCCGGGTGCTGCACTCGGCAGCGCTGCGGCGGCTGGCCGGCAAGACCCAGGTGGTCGGGCCGGGGGAGGGCGCCGAGGTCACCGGCGTCCCGCGCACGCGGCTGACGCACTCGCTGGAGGTCGCCCAGATCGGCCGGGGCATCGCCGAGGAGCTGGGCGCGGACCCGGACCTGGCGGACACCGCGGGGCTGGCGCACGACATCGGCCACCCGCCGTTCGGCCACAACGGCGAGCGCGCGCTCGACGAGGTGGCCGGCGCGTGCGGCGGGTTCGAGGGCAACGCGCAGACGTTGCGCATCCTCACCCGGCTGGAGCCGAAGCTGCTGTCCGCCGAAGGTGACCCGGTGGGGCTCAACCTGACCCGCGCGTGCCTGGACGCGACCACGAAGTACCCGTGGCCACGGCGGCCGGGTCAGGTGAAGTACGGCGTTTACAGCGACGACGTTCCGGTGTTCCAGTGGTTCCGGGAGGGGGCACCGGCCGAGCGGCGGTGCCTGGAAGCGCAGATCATGGACTGGGCGGACGACGTCGCCTATTCGGTGCACGACGTCGAGGACGGCGTGCTGGCCGGCCGGATCAAACTGCGCGTGCTCGCCCACCCGGACGAGCGGGCGGCCGTCGCCGAGGCGGCCGCCAAGCACTTTTCGGCGCAATCGGTGTCCACTTTGGAGGATGCGGCGGCGGAACTGCTGGCGCTGCCGGTGGTGGCGGCGCTGGCGTCGGCCGAGCCGGACGGGTCACCGGGCGCCCAGGTCGCGTTGAAACGGCTGACGAGCGAGCTGGTCGGCCGCTTCACGACGGCGGCCGTCACCGGCACGCGCGAGAAGTTCGGCGAAGGACCGCTGAGCCGCTACGGGGCCGACCTGTGCGTCCCGGGGCGGGTCGCCGCGGAGGTGGCCCTGCTGAAGGCGCTGGCCCTGCGGTACGTGATGAGCGACCGCCGCCGGCTGGCGATGCAGGAGGGCCAGCGCGAGCTGCTGATCGAGCTGGTCCACGCGCTGGCCCGCCGGGCCCCGGAGTCCCTCGACCCGCTGTTCGTCCCGGCCTGGAACGCGGCCGCGGACGACGCCGGCCTGCTCCGCGTGGTGGTCGATCAGGTCGCCTCCCTCACCGACGCCCAAGCCCACGTCTGGTACTCCTGGCACGTCACCCGCCTCCACCGCTGACCCGCGCCGTGATCGGAGCGCCGACACGCGTGATGCCCGGCCGAGCACGCGAAATGCCCAGGGGCGCACGGGCGGTGCCGCGAAACTTTCGGGTGAAGTTGTCATCCTTGGGTGGAGTTGCGCGTGGGCGGCCGGTGGGGGTCGACGGTCCGGTAGTCTCGCCCGCATGGCCACGGACAGCCACCTCCGGTTCGCCCTCGCCGTCCACACGGCCCTCGGTGCCGGGGGCGGGAACACGTGCTATTCGCCGTACTCGGTGGCCAGTGCGCTGACCCTCGCCGCGCGGGCCGCCCGGGGGGAGACGCGGGACGAGCTCGTGAACCTGCTCGGTGACCCCGACGCGCAGACCGTCCTGCTGCGGGAGGCCGCCCAGCTCGCCGAGGACGACGCCGAGCTGGCCGTGGCCAACACGTTGTGGGCCGACGACCGGCTCCCGCTCGAAGACTCCTTCAAGGCCGAGCTCGCCGAATGGCCCGGGGCCGCCGTCGCGAGCGCGCCCTTCGAAAAGGAACCCGAAACCGCTCGCGCCCTCATCAACGACGACGTCGAACGCACCACGCGCGGGCTGATCCCGCAGCTGCTGCCGCCCGGCTCGATCAGCGACGACGTCGCCGCCGTGCTCGTCAACGCCCTCTACCTCAAAGCCGCGTGGAAACTGCCCTTCCGCGAAGCCAACACCAGCGACGCGCCGTTCCACGCCCCGGCCGGCACCCGGGACGTGCCGACCATGTGGCTCAGCGAAAGCCTCGGCTACGCGCACTCCGGCGGCTGGCAGGCGGTGCAGCTGGCCGCGGCCGGTGGCCTGCAGGCCGTCGTGCTGCTGCCCGACGGCGAGCTCGCCGAGGCGGAAGCCCAGCTCGACCAGGAAAAGCTGACGAACCTGCTCGGCAAGATCCGCGCCAAGCAGGTCGAACTCTCGCTCCCCAAGCTCTCGCTCGACGTGTCCAGCACGCTTTCCGGCGTGCTGCACGGCCTCGGCGTGCGGACGATGTTCACCGACCGCGCCGACCTGACCGGGCTCTCGCCGGATCCGCGGCTGACCGTGTCCGAGGTGCTGCACCAGGCCGTGCTGCGCGTCGACGAACAAGGCTTCGAGGGGGCCGCGGCCACCGCGCTGGTCATGCGCCTCATGTCGATGATGATCGACGACCCGGTCGCCGTGGCGGTGGACCGGCCGTTCCTGCTGCTGGTCCGGCACGCCGGGACCGGGGCGCTCTACTTCCTCGCCAGGGTGGTCGAACCGTGAGCCTGAAGTCCGAAGCCGTTCCCGAGCTGGTGCCGCCCGCTCCCGAACCGCCGGAAGGCCCGAAGCGCTGGGCGTGGCCGGACTCCGCGATCGCCGGCGGGTTCCTGCTGTTCACGATCCTGCTCTACAACGGGCTGTGGTTCGACCTCAAGCGCGGTTACCTCTGGAACGGCGGCGCCGACCAGAGCCAGTGGGAGTGGTACTCGACGGTCGTCGCGAAGGCCGTCCTGCACTTCCAGAACCCGTTCACCACGGACCTGCAGAACTACCCGCACGGCGTCAACATGGCGGCCAACGCGGCGATGTTCGGCCTGAACATCCCGCTGGCGCCCCTGACACTGACCTTCGGCGCGACCCTCACCTGGGCGATCGTGCTCACCGCGGGCCTCGCCGGCACCGCGCTCGGCTGGTACTGGGTGTTCTCCCGGCACCTGGTGCCGAACCGGACGGCGGCCGCGATCGGCGGCGCGTTCTGCGGCTTCGCGCCGCCGATGATCTCGCACGGCAACGCGCACCCGAACTTCGTCGTGCTGTTCGTGCTGCCGTTCATCGCGCTCAAGACGATCCAGGTCGCGCGCGGCGTACGCCCGGTGCGCAACGGCATCGTGCTCGGGTTGCTCGTCGCGTGGCAGATCCTGCTGGGCGAAGAGCCGCTGGCCATCTTCGCGCTCGCCTTCATCGTGTTCGCGGTCGCGTGGCTGATCCCGCACCGCGCGGAGATCCGCGGCATGCTGGCCCCGCTGGGCAAGGGCATCGGGATCGGCGCGGTCGTCGCACTGGTGATCACCGGTTTCCCGTTGTACTGGCAGTTCTTCGGCCCGCAGAGCTTCCATTCGCTGCTGCACGGTTCGGCGGGCAACGACACGGCGGCCTTCACGCGCTTCGCGACGCAGTCGGTCGCCGGTGCGCCCGAGGCGGCCGCGGACGTCTCGATGAACCGCACCGAGGAGAACGCGTTCTTCGGCTGGCCGCTGATCGTGCTCATGGTGATGCTGACGATCTGGCTGTGGCGCGACGTCGTTTCGCGGGCGCTCGCGATCACGATGTACGTGATGGCCCTGCTCTCGCTCGGCATCGAGATCACCGTGGCGCACGAGGACACCGGCATCGCCGGCCCGTGGAAGTGGCTGGGCCAGCTGCCGCTGCTCGACTCGCTGCTCGAGTCCCGGCTCGCGATGGGCTGCATCCCGGTGGTGGGCGCACTCCTGGCGATCGCGACGCACCGCGTCTGGACCGCGGCCGCCGAGCAACCGGAACCCCTCGAGGGCAAGCAGCGGTTCCCCTTGAAGATGGTCTGGATCGGGGCGGTGGTGGCCGTGCTGCTGCCGATCGCGCCGACGGAGCTGGTGACGCACCAGCGGCCGCTCTCGCCGCCGTTCTTCGCCGACGGGATCTGGCGCCAGTACATCGCTCCGGGCGGTTCGCTGGTGCCGGTGCCGCTGCCGAGCACCGGGGAGGCCGAGCCGCTGCACTGGCAGGTCGACGCGGGTCTCGGCTACCCGATGCCGGAGGGCTACTTCGTCGGCCCGACGTCCCCGACCGACCGCCGCGGCCGCTACGGCGCCGTCCCGCTGCCGACGTCGGACCTGTTCGCCCAGGTGGAGCGCACCGGCCAGGCGGCCGAGGTCACCGAGGCCGACCGCACCCAGGCGCTCGCGGACCTGCGCGCCTGGAACGCCGACGTGCTCGTGGTCGGGCCGCGCCAGAACCAGGAAGCGCTGAAGTCCACTGTGGAGCTGCTGCTGCGCAAGCCGGCGGAGTTCGTCGGCGGCGTGTGGATCTGGGACGTCCGCCCGCTGACGGCGTCTTCGTGACCACTGTGGACGATCAGGGCCGCCCGGAACCGCCCTACGACGGCGACGAAGCCACCACGCTCCTCGGCTTCCTCGACTTCCACCGCGCGACGCTGGCCTGGAAGTGCGCCGGCCTGGACGCGGCCGGTCTGCGCGCGACACACCCGCCGTCCACGATGACCCTCGGCGGCCTGCTCAAGCACCTGGCCTACGTCGAGGACCACTGGTTCTCCCACGTGCTGCACGGCCGTGACCGGATGGCGCCGTTCGACGCGGTCGACTGGGCGGCCACGCCGGACTGGGACTGGGATTCGGCCGCGGACGACACCCCGGAGCAGCTGCGCGACCTCTGGGCGGCCGCGGTCGAGCGCTCCCGGGCGGCGGTGAAGGAGGCGCTGGCCGACGGTGACCTGGGGCGGCGCGCCCGGCGTGCCCTGCGGGACGGCGGCACGCCGACCCTGCGCTGGATCCTGGTCCACCTGGTCGAGGAGTACGGCCGCCACAACGGCCACGCCGACCTGGTCCGCGAGGCGGTCGACGGCAGCACCGGGGAGTAGCCAGCCCCCGGGCCGGGCGATCTGTGCCGAACGGGTCGCGGACCGTCGCCCGCCGGTCGCCGTAGGGCATGGCCGCCGGGAACAGGTTCCGGTCGCCCTCGGCCGACGAGGTCGGGCACCACCATCCGCGGGACCACCGTCGGGAGACCCGGGTTCATACCGGCCCACCCAAGCCGGTTCCGGCCGGGCGCACAAGTCGGAGCCGGATCAGCCGAGGACTTCGTCCGCGAGCCGGTCGAGGTAGCCGGCGAAGCGCTCGCGGTCCTCCCGCGGCCAGTGGCCCACCAGCGCGTCGAAGGCCTGGCGCTGGTGAGCCCGCGAAGCCTCGAGGAACTCCTTCGCGGACTTCGTCAGCGTCAGCACCGCCCGGCGCGCGTCGCGGGTCGACGTCGAGCGCTCGACGAAGCCCGCTCGGGCCGCTTCGCTCACCATCCGGCTGGCCACCGAGCGGTCGATGCCCAGCTGGCGCGCCACGTCCGCGACCGTCACCTCGTCGCCGGCCGCGCCGTCGATCGCCTGGATGACGAACAGGTTCGGCACGGTCCACGACGGCGGGGTGCCGGCGGCGAACCGGTCGACGACGTCCGGGCCCCACTGGCGCGCCCAGTGGCGGACCAGGCGGAACAGGGCCGGGCCGCCCTCGCTTGATGTGTGCATAAGGCACGTTATAACGTGTGCTTTATGCACGCATCTCGGAACCTCGCCTACGCCGGCCTCCTGCTCGGAATGGCCATGGCCCAGCTGGACGGGCTGGTCCTCACCGCCGCGCTGCCGTCGATCGGTGCCGACCTGCACGCTCGCACCGGGCTGGTCGCGGTCACCGCCGCCGGGCTGCTGACCCTGACCGTCGCGACGCCGCTGCACGGCCGGCTCGGCGACCTCTACGGCCGCCGGCTCTCCTTCGCGCTGTCGGTGCTCCTGTTCGCCGCCGCCTCCGCCTGGTGCGCCGCCGCACCCGATCTCGCCTCGCTGATCGCTGCCCGCGCGCTGCAGGGACTGGGCGGCAGCGGGCTGATCGTCACGGCGATGAGCGCGCTCGGCGAGCTGTTCGGCCGCGACGAGCTGCTGCGCCGCCAAGGCCGGCAGACGGCCGTCTTCGCGGCGGCCACCCTCGGCGGCCCGCCGCTGGGCGGGCTGCTCGCCGCCGGTCCCGGCTGGCGGTGGATCTTCCTGGTCAACCTGCCGTTGTGCGTGCCCGCCCTCCTGCTCGGCCTGCGCGGGCTGCCGGCGAAAGCGCGTCCGGACAGGGAGAAGTTCGACGTCCCGGGCAGTGCGCTGCTGGCCGTCGCGGGGACCGCCGTCGTCGCGCTCGGCACGGTCGACGCGCTCGCCAGGAGTCCACTGTGGACGCCGATCCTGCTCGGAACCATCGTGGTGGCGGGCTTTCTGTTCGTCCGGCGGCAGCGCCGCACGAAGAGTCCGCTCATCTCGCCGAAGGTGTTCGCGGACGCCGTCCTCAGGCGCGCGGTGGTGGTCAACGGCCTGGCGGGCGCGGCGCTCTACGGCACCTTCACCTACGTCGCCCTGGTCGCCGCGCTCGGTGCCCGGGCGGCGGCCACCGGGCTGCTGCTCGTCGCCATGACCGCGGGGCAGCTCGTCCTCTCGACGTCCTTCGCCGCGCTGGCCCGGCGGTACCCGGACCTGACGGCGTGGGGCCGGTCCGGCTGTCTGCTCGGCACCGCCGGACTGGCCGCGATCGCGGTCGCCGCCGCCTTCGACGGCACCCCCTGGCTGCTCGCCCCGGGGTTGTTCGCGATCGGTGCGGCCTTCGCCGTCTGCACATCCGCCTACACCGTCCTGGGCCAGACGCGGGCCGACCGGGCGCTGCTCGGCGTGACGCTCGGGTCGCTGACCTTCGCCCGGCAGGCCGGCGGCCTCGCCGGGGCCGCGGTGTTCGGCTGGCTCGCGCTGGCCACGACCGGCGGGCTCGCCGCACCCGGCCTCACCGTCGTGTTCGCCGCGGCGGCGGGGGCGATGCTGGTGGCGTGGTTCACAGCGCCCGGTGTCACGTCTGCGGACGCCGTCTCGTCCAGGCCGTAGACACCGACGAAGGAGAACGACATGCCGCGCATCCCCGCCAAGAAGACGTCCGAGGCCGGGCTCTTCCTCAAGCTCGTCTACCGGATCGCCGGCCGCCGCTTCGGCGCGGTGCCGGAGCCGATGGCCGTCACCGCGCACCACCGCGGGCTGCTGCGGGCGTCCGTGGTCCACGAGCTGCTGACCGAGCGCGTGTCGAAGAAGGTCCCGGCGAACGTGCGGGAGCTCGCCGTCTACCGGGTCGCGACGCGGATCGGCTGCTCGTGGTGCATCGACTTCGGCACCATGCTGCAGAAGCACGACGGCCTCGACATCGAGCGCCTCACGAAGATCGACGACTACGCGACTTCCCCCGCCTTCAGCCACCAGGAGCGGCTGGCGCTCGCCTACGCCGACGCGATGTCCGGCGACCAGGTCACGGTCACCGACGAGCAGGTCGCCGAGCTCGAGCGGGAGTTCGGCCGCGAGGGCGCCCTGGAGCTGACCTACCAGATCGCGCTGGAGAACTCCCGTGCCCGGATGAACAGCGCACTCGGCATCGTCGACCAGGGGTTCACCTCCGGCGACGCGTGCCGCGTCCCGCTCCCGTAGGAGGCGCCGAACCCGACCCCGGGGGGACGCGCCGCCGGGGTCCGCCGCGGGACCGTTCCGCCCATGCACCTCGTCGCCAGTGAACGGATCAAGCTCTTCAGCATCACCACGCCCTGGGTGTGCGGCATCTTCACCCTCGTCGCGCTGGCCTTCCCCGCCGTGATCGCCGCGCTCAGCGCGGGGGAGGCCCACCTGCCGCCCACGGTCGCGAGCACCCAGGCCGGCTACCAGCTCGCCCTGGTCGGCGTGCTGGTGCTGGCCGCGCTCGCGGTGACCAGCGAGTACCACTCCGGCACGATCCACGGCACCTTCCAGGCCGTGCCCGGCCGGACGCCGGTACTGCTGGCCAAGGCCGCGCTCGTCGCCGGGTACGCCTTCCTGCTCGGCGAAGCCGCCGCGTTCGCGGCCTGGCTGCTGGCGCGGGTCCTCGCCCCGGGCGCCGACCTGGCCCTGGACAGCGGCGCCGACTGGCGGATCGTCGCCGGGACCGGCCCGGCGTTCGCGCTGGCCGCCGTCTGCGGGGTCGGCGTCGGCCTGCTCGTGCGCTACACCGCCGGCGCGGTCGCGGTGGTCGTCGCCTACCCGCTGATGGCGGAGAACGTCGTCCAGCTGATCCCGCGCGCCGGCCAGGAGATCCACCGCTGGCTGCCGCTGAACGCCGTCACGAAGTTCCTCAGCGGCCGCGGCGAGGCGAACGCGGGCCGGGACGGCGGCAACGCCACCGTCCTGTCCGACTCGCCGCTGAGCCCGGGCTGGGCGCTGGCCTACTTCGCCGCCTTCGCCGCCGTCCTGCTGGCCGCCGGGATCGTGCAGGTCAAGCGCCGGGACGCGTGATCCGGGTCAGCTTGTCCGGGTTGACCATGTCGTAGATCGCCACGATCCGGCCGTCGCGGATGCTGACCGACTGGACGTGCTCGTCGAGGTCGAAGAAGCCGTCCTGGCCCGGCTGCGGAGCCAGGTGCAGGCCCAGGTCGCCGTTGACGAGCACCGGTGTGCCGCCGGTGAGGATCCCGGGCGCGTACTTCCTGGTGAGGCCGATGAAGAACCGGGCGATCTTGTCCGCGCCGACGATGAGGTTGCGGGCGGTGCGGCCCTTGCCGTTCGAGTCGCCGACGAGCACGACGTCCGGGGCCAGCAGCTCGGTCATCGCCCGGATGTCCCCGGCCTGCAGCGCGGTGACGAACATTTCGAGGAGCTTCGCCTGGTCCTCGAGCGGGACGCGCGGTGCCGGGTCGGCGTCGGCGAGGGCCTTGCGGCCGCGGGAGGCGTACTGGCGGGCCGCGTCGACCGAGACGCCGAGGGCGTCGGCGATCTCCGCGAACGGCACCGAGAAGGCGTCGTGTAGGACGAACGCGACGCGCTGCTCCGGCGTCAGCTTGTCCAGGACGACCAGCGCGGCCATCCGCAGGCCGTCGTCGCGGACCGCGACGTCCAGGGGGTCCTCGCTCACCGGCCGCCCGAACGGCGTGACGACCGGCTCGGGCAGCCAGTTGCCGACGTAGCGCTCCCGCTGTGCGGCGGCCGACTTGAGCCGGTCGAGGCAGATCCGGCCGACGACCGTGGTCAGCCAGCCCCGCAGGTCGCGGATCGCCGCACGCCCGGCGTCGTCCAGGCCGGCCAGCCGGAACCAGGACTCCTGGACGGCGTCCTCGGCGTCGGCGCGGGTGCCGGTCAGCCGGTAGGCGACGCCGATCAGGTGACTGCGGTGCTCGGCGAACCGCGCGGCGAGTGCGTCCTGGGCGGTGGGCGTGGAGGCCATGCCCCGAGTGTGCCGCAACCGGCAAAGCTAGAGTGGGTGACGTGGCAGGACGGATTCGGGAGAGCGACATCGCGGAGGTGCGCGAGCGGAACCGGATCGACGAGGTCGTCGGGGAGTACGTGGCGCTGCGTCGCGCCGGTGGTGGCAGCCTGAAGGGCCTCTGCCCGTTCCACAACGAGAAGACCCCGTCGTTCAACGTCCGCCCGACGCACGGCACCTTCCACTGCTTCGGCTGTGGCGAAGGCGGCGACGTCATCAAGTTCATCCAGAAGATCGACCTGATCTCGTTCGTGGAAGCCGTCGAGCGGCTGGCCGACCGGGTCGGCATCCGGCTCACCTACGAGGGCGGCGGCGCGACGATCCAGCGCGACCGCGGCAGCCGCACCCGGCTGGTCGAGGCCCACCGCCTGGCCCAGGAGTTCTACGCCGAGCAGCTGGTCACCGACGAGGCGCGCCCGGCGCGGGACTTCCTGTCCGAGCGCGGGTTCGACGCCGCGATGGCGAAGACGTTCGGCTGCGGGTACGCCCCCGGCGGCTGGGACAAGCTGACGAAGTTCCTGCTCACCCGCGGCTTCGAGGTCAAGGAACTGCTCACCGCGGGGCTGTCCAAGGAGGGCCAGCGCGGCCCGATGGACCGGTTCCACCGGCGGCTGGTCTGGCCGATCCGCGACGTCGGCAACGACGTCGTCGGCTTCGGCGCGCGGCGGCTGTTCGAAGACGACCGGATCTCGGCGAAGTACCTCAACACGGCCGAGTCGCCGATCTACAAGAAGTCCCAGGTCATGTTCGGGCTCGACCTGGCCAAGCGCGAGATCGCGAAGCGGCACCAGGTCGTCGTGGTCGAGGGCTACACCGACGTCATGGCGATGCACGCGTCGGGCGTGCCGACGGCGGTGGCGTCGTCGGGCACGGCGTTCGGCGAGGACCACATGAAGGTGCTTCGCCGGCTGATGATGGATGACGACGCCTTCCGCGGCGAAGTCATCTTCACCTTCGACGGCGACGAAGCGGGCCAGAAGGCGGCGCTGAAGGCGTTCGAGGGGGACCAGACGTTCGCCGGCCAGACGTACATCGCCGTCGCGCCGGACGGCATGGACCCGTGCGAGCTGCGGCTGGCCAAGGGCGACAGCGCGGTGAAGGACCTGGTCGCGCGGCGGACCCCGCTGTTCGAATTCGTCATCCGCAGCACGCTCAAGAACTACGACCTCGACTCGGTCGACGGCCAGGTCGCGGCGCTGCAGAAGACCGTGCCGATGGTGGCCTCGATCAAGGACCGCGCGGCCCGCGACGGCTATGCGTCGAAGCTCGCCTGGTGGGTGGGCTGGCAGGACGTCGCTCAGGTCGTCAACCGCGTCCGCGGGGCCGCGGGCGCGACGGACAAGCGCGGTGGGGCCCCGCTGCGGCAGTCCGCGCGCGCCCAGCAGGCCGCGCCGGCGGTCCCGGCGCAGGACGTCGCCCGCCCGGCCCCGAAGGACCCGCGGTTCGCCGTGCAGCGCGAGGCGCTGAAGGCCGCCCTGCAGCAGCCCGCGATCGCCGGGCCGGAGTACGACGCGCTGCCGCTGGAGGCGTTCACCCACCCGGTGTACGTCGCGGTGCACGAGGCGGTGCTCAAGGCGGGCGGCGCGGGTTCGGGCCTGACCGGCCCGGCGCTGCTCGACGCGGCGGCCCCGCACTGTCCGGAAGGGACGGTCCGGCGGGTGCTGTCGGAGCTGGCGGTGGAACCGTTGCAGGCCAAGGACGAGGTCGACTCCCGGTACATCTCGTCGATCCTGGCGCGGCTGCAGGAGGGGCTCGTCGGGCGGCAGATCGCGGAGATCAAGGGCAAGCTGCAGCGGCTGTCGCCGGTCGAAGCGCCGGACGACTACCGCGCGCTGTTCGGCGACCTCGTCGCGCTGGAGCAGTACAAGAAGTCGCTGGGCGAGCAGGCGGCCGCCGGCGCGTGGAGCTGAGATGAGTTTCCTGCGCCGGTTGCTCGGCGACCGCACCCCCGACGGGTTCGCCGGAACTTTGGAGCCGGGCGAGGAAGTCGTCGACAGCGCCCCGGTCGAGGGCGGCGGCCACCTGGTCGTGACGGCCCTGGGCCTGTGGATCCCGGCCGGCGAGGGCGCGCGGCGCGTCGGCTGGCACCTCGTCGGCAAGGCGACCTGGGCGGACGGCGTGTTCACGCTGACGGAGTCGGCCGAGGCCGGAACGGCGGGTACGGCGGTCGTGCTGGCCGACCTGCCGCCGGTGCGCTTCCGGCTGCCGGCGCCGGGCAAGGTGCCGCGCGAGGCCTACCAGCGTGTCGAGGGCTCGATCCGCTCCCGGCACCGGCAGGAGATCGGCGCCGGGGGAGCGTGGTTCGTGCAGCGCAAGGTGCCCGGCCGCGACGGCAGCGTGCTGCAGGTCCGGCCCGACCCGGGCACCGACGTCGAGCTGGTGACCGCCATCGCCGAGCAGGTCGCCGCGAAGCTGGTCAACCCGGCCGAATAGCAGTACGCTCGTACTCAGTACAGGCGTACTGTTTCTGGGAGGCGACCGTGTGGGATCCGGGCAAGTACCTCGACTACGCCGACCTGCGGGCCCGGCCGTTCCACGACCTCGTCTCGCGTATCGGGGCCGCGTCGCCGCGACGGGTCGTCGACCTGGGCTGCGGCCCGGGCAACCTGACGGTCTCCCTGCGTGACCGCTGGCCCTCGGCGGCGCTGGAGTGCAGTGATAGTTCACCCGAAATGGTGGAAGCGGCCCGCGGTCGCGGTCTGGACGCGCAGCTGCTCGACGTCCGCGACTGGAAGCCGGCGCCCGACACCGACGTCGTGGTGTCGAACGCCGTCCTGCAGTGGGTCCCCGACCACGCTGCGCTGCTGCGGCGGTGGGCGTCGTCGCTGCCGGCGGGGGCGTACCTGGCGGTGCAGGTGCCGGGCAACTTCAACGCGCCTTCGCACGTGCTGACGCGCTCGCTGGCGGCGTCCCCGGCCTGGGCGTCCCGCTTGGAGGAGGTGGTGCTGCGCGAGGACGACGCGGTGTCGACCCCGGCGGAGTACGCGAACCTCCTGGCCGACGCGGGCTGCACCGTCGACGCCTGGGAAACGACGTACGTGCAGCCCCTGGCCGGGCCTTCACCGGTGCTGGAGTGGATCACCGGAACGGCGTTGCGCCCGATCCGCGCGGCCCTGCCGGACGCGGAGTGGGAGCGGTTCCGCGCCGAACTGGCCCCGCTCCTGGACTCGGCGTACCCGGCGCGAGCCGACGGGATCACGTGGTTCGAGTTCCGCAGGGTGTTCTTCGTGGCCCGCGTCAGCGCTTGAGCTTCTCCCCGATCTTCGCGCGAGCCACCCCGGCGGCGCCTTGGACCATCGGGTGGTCGACGACCCGGCGGTAGGTGCGCACGAGCTGCTCGTACCGCCCCCGGCCTGCCTTGGCGCCCAGTACGTACCCCAGGCCTGCCCCCAGCAGGAACTTCTTCATCCGCGTCCACGCCTTCCGTCGTTAGGTCGTCCGACTGTCCATTGTCCAGGAAAACCGCGCGAGCGGGGGCGGTTGCGCTAAGTGGGGGGTGGTGCACGGGGCTTCCGGGGCATGGTCTAGAGTTCTTCTCGTCGGTCGGAGAGACCGGCACCGGAAGTGAGCAACATTCCCCTGTAGCTCAACTGGCAGAGCATTCGGCTGTTAACCGGAGGGTTCTTGGTTCGAGTCCAAGCGGGGGAGCAAAGCCCAGGTCAACGACCTGGGCTTTGTTGCTGCCCAGGAGTAGGGGCGATTTAGTGGCTATCTTGACAGTCGTCCAATGATCGATCGTCGTCCTGGTCGCGCGGCCTGACTGATCGCCATCGGCTGTCGGCCGCCGATGTCGGCGCCCGCGGTCAGCCGCTGTAGGTTCGATCGCTGTAGCTGAGAAGCGGTCGTATTTGGGTGCGCCGGCCCGCCCCCGTCGACGGTCCGCCTCGGCCAGGAGACTTCGCCGTCCGCTCTGTCGGTGGACGATCTGCCAGGCCGTATCGACGTCGTGCGCCTGTCCCCAATCGTGTCGACTGCGGCGCGCCAATCCGGATGACCGCGGTCGGGCACCGCATTAGTCTCGGCGGATGAGCACCGAGCGTCCCTCGGATGATCGGGTCGAGCCCGCATCCGACGAGCTGTCCGGCGACGATGCCGGCCGATCGGCAGCCGCAGTGTCGTTTCCGTCCGCCGCGGCCGAAGTGCTGAAGCCGTTTCAGCAGTTGGTCACACCGACCTCATCGGCATCTGCTGCGCAGCAGGCGATGGCTCGCATCGCACAGGACGCCGCAGACATCAGCCGGGCGATCGCGAGCAGTCCCGCTGCTCAGCTCGCTGAAAGTGTCGAGCAGCGGCGACGTAAGTTCGCCGAGATCGGGGCTGACGCGGCACACGCCACGGCCGGGGTCGCTGATTGGGGAGCCGGTTGGAAGCGGCTGCGTGAGCAGCAGTCCGAGTGGGCGCAGCAGGTCGCAGGCTCGATCCAGCGTGCTGTCGATGGGTTCGCGCCCTGGATCAAGAAGGCCGCCACGAAGGTAGGCGAGGAGGCCAGGGCCTACTACCGTCGTGCGGCGCCGCCGAACTGGATCACCGACGAGATGGTGCGGGTCGATTTCATCACGGCCGTCCGGTTGTCGCTCTCGGAAGGCATCCCGCTGGCCTGGGTGCCGGACCCGGAGACTGTGCAGCTTTTGCTCGGAGTCGCCGCCGAAGGTCCTGAGCGACGGCCTCAGCTCACCGCGATCCTTGAGGAACGTAGCGACATCATCGTTGACTATTGCGACACCCGACTCGATGAGATCGCCCGGAACTCGGGCCCCGCCGTACAGCTGCAGAACACGATTCGGCTGACCCGTCAGGCCGTTCAGGCCGTGCGTGTCGGATTGGACGGGCCAGCCCAGTCGGCGGCCGCCAACCTGCTCGACCAACTCCTGCGCAACGCCTCGATCACCGTCTTCGGCGACTACCGCCACACGAAGGCGCTCAGCCGCGTCCAGGCCCTCTCATCCGAGACCGACCGGACCGGAGTGCTGGCGTTCGTCCGGTGGCTCGGTGTGTTGCGCGAAGTAGCGACGCTCATGCCCGTGGCCACGGCGATGACGGCATGGAACCCGGCCAGCGGCCAACCACCTCCGGAGAAGTTCAGCCGTCACGTTGTCGCCCATTTCATTGCAGCAGAAGGCCAGGTCAGCCGCTCGAACGCCCTTGTCGCGGTCATGACCGCCGTCTCCCTGCTCAGCCAGCAACATGATTCGAACTGGGGCATGTGGAAAATTCTCCAAGGCGTCGGAACAGACACACCGGCCGGTTTCTGACTGCACCGTAGGCCTGCTGGCGGATCGGAGGGTGGTCAAGAGTCCGATCAGCGCGACCACTCGGCCGGGACGCGTGGTCGCGTTGAAGTCGGCGCTCGAAGTGATCGTGTCCGGCCTCGATCAGGTGGGAGGACGCCGTCTCCGGGCGTGCTCGTGACCCTCTCGCTGCCAGTGAGGTGCACAAGGCCTCCTGACCTGCGGTTTTGTCGAATCCGCAGGTCGGCTGGGGCAGTCTGGGGCAGTTCGGTGCACTTCGATGCCGTTGAGAGCGGTTCCAGAAGGGGTTTGCCCCAGCTGTGCCCCAGCGAAATTGGTGAGAGAAATTTCCCGTGCAGCTCACCAAGTGTCGTCCCGGGATCGCTCGAGGTGTCGACGTGCAACGTGATGGGCCCGGACGCCGTGACGGCGCCCGGGCCCATATCGCGTCGGTCGGACTACGCCATCGGTCCTTCCTGAAGTCCGCACAGGGCGGTGCACCGAGGGGTCGTGTGCTGCTTGTTGACCTGGTTCCAGAACATCCGGCCCATCCACGCGGGCACACCGAAGGCCACGACCTGCTCCGCCGAGGTGCCACTGCTCGGCTGGTTTATCTCGGTCGCCGCAACTGGCGCCGCAACGGCGCCGACGGCAAGCAGCCCAGCCGCCAACGTGGCGGCCAGCCTTGTGCGCATCCTGTGGCGCGTTGCCTGAGGGACATCCGCGGTGGCGGCGAACTCCGTGGTCACTGCAGTTCGTTTCCTCATGTCGGTTAAGTACCCATCTGTCCGACTTCCAACCCGGCGCGTCACCCACGAGGCAGGCTCGCCTGCGCACCAGGCCTTCCTCCCTTGAGTCACCAACCGAAGCTCAAGCAATCCGTCTCGACGGAGGAAGCAAACCTTTGCACGGCCCTGACCTCCAGACCAAGCAGGTCAGGGCCGAGGTTGGGCCGGCGCTCCATGACCACCCGGGGCGCCGGCCAGCGGCTACCGATCCGTCAATGCCAGAGTGATGCGGACGGGCTTCAGCTTGGGCGTCATGACGAGGCCCGGCAGGACCATGGAGATCGCCAGCGACCCGTCGGGCTGCCGGATGGCCGTGGCTTGCTGCGGCCAAGGGGCGATGGCGTAGGCCGTCTTGCCCGTGGCGGCCTCGACGATCGTCACCTGCCCGATCAGCGGCAGCACCCCGTTGATCCGGTGAAGGTCGATCTTGACCCGGTAGGTGGATCCGCCGCCGGGCACCGTCGCCGTGCCGGTGACCTTGGTCAGCGCTCCCTTCTTGTCGACGCCCGTGGTGAACGCGGTCTTGGGTGCCGCGCCGGCGGCCTGCCAGATGACGCCACCGGTCACCGAGACGCTGAGCTGGTCGGTCGTCGGCGCCGCCGGGGTGACGGGTGCGCTGGCGATCGAGGCAGCCCCCAGACCGGAGGCGTTGCGCGCGGCGACCGTGAACGTGTACGCGGTGCCGTTGGTCAAGCCAGTGACCGTCGCCGTGGCCTGGTTGCCACCGACCTCGACCACCTTCCCGCCGGGCTGAGCGGTCACCACGTACGCAGTAATCGGACCGGATCCGGTCTGCGCCGGCGGGGTCCAGGTGACCATCGCCTGGCGATCACCAGCGGTGGCGGTGACACCGGTCGGTGCCCCGGGCTTGGTAGCCAGTGCAGAGCCGAGGCTGGTGACGAGGCTCTGCCGGACAGCGTCATCCAGCCCATCGACCGGGCCGCCGATCTGCCCGAGCGCGGCTTCGGCCTGAGCGCGAACCTGCGGATCCGTGAGGTCCGGCACGGTCACCTCGAGCTGATCGGATGCCAGCACCTGCTGGGCTCCGGCCGCGGTGAGGTTCGCCGTGAACGTGCGAGTTCCCGGTGTCCAACCGGTCGTGTCGACCGGGATTTCCGCCCTGCCCTGCTGATGTGAGGCGACGGAGATGGTCGTCGGCGGCAACCCCGCGACCGAAACGGTGTAGGAAGCGGTCACGTTCCCCACGTTGGTGACGTCCACAGCGAGTTTCTGCCCGGAGACTCCGGCCAGCAGGACGCTGGGGCCGACGAACTGGAGTGCGCCGTCACCGTCACCGCCGGCGGAACCCATCTTCTCGAGCGCGCTGAGGCTGGGCTCGTCCGACGGCGTCGTTTCCGGTGGTGGCAACTGGTCATCGAGGTCGCTCGCGCCGAACGCGCCGACGGCGCCGCCGTCGAAGATGAGCCCCGGCCAGTCGTTGTGGCCGCGAAGTTCCGACTGGGTCTCGTCCGCGGAGACGTCTAGCCCGCTGCTCGTCCCGCTGATCGCGCCGTTGCAGTTCCAGTCCAAACGCGGCCCGGCGACGTGGTCTACACGCCGGAACTCGTCGTTGCCGATCGGGCAGAACCAGGCGATCTTATCGGTTGTGCCGGTGTAGCCGTCGTTCTCGTTCAGCGAGCGTTCGTCGAGTGCCGGGAGTTCGGATCGGGAGTAGTCGAGCCCGCGCCCGCCCATCTGCCAGCTGTAGTTCATCACCGACAGGTAGTTCGGTTTGTTGTTCAGATCTGCGCCTTCGTCGGCGCCACCGCCGCCGTGGTGCAGGCCGAGCGTGTGCCCGAACTCGTGCATGAAGGTCCCGGATTCCTGCCGGACCGAGAAACCCGAGGAAGCCGCTCCGCTGGTGACGAGGAAAGAGTCGCCGTTGAAGCGGCTCTTTGTGACCTGAGCGACCCCGGAGCTGTCGGAACCGGCTTGGCGGTCGCCGAAGATGGCGTAGTGGAACACGTCGGCGCGTGTGGCCTGGAAGTTCGAGGCCTTGATCGCGTTGAAGCCCGACCAGTCGAAGTCCTTGCTCCCGGATCTGCCGAGAGTGGCCTGGTAGGGCACCTGGCCTGCCTGGCTGCGTTCGCCCCAGGTTGCGTGGGTGACGGGGTTCATGACGCTGTTGGGGCCCGAGTCGATGTGCAGACGGATGCCGGATTGGCCGTCGGGGTTGGTCATCGGTGCGTTGGCGAACGCGGTGACGACATCGTTCATCGCGCTCTGCTGCGGCGCGAAGTTGCGGCTGTTCGAGCAGATGATCCACAGGAAGCAAGTCCGCGGCTTGACCATCCAGTCGACCTCGACGAACAAGTCCTTGTGGTCGGGCGAGGCGCCCATGGCGGGCAGATCGACCTCGGGAACGCCGTCACCGTTGGTGTCGTAGCCGTTGATCTCCCAGCTGTCGGGGAGACCGTCCTGGTCCCGGTCCTCGGGTGCCTCGCTGGGTGAGAACGCGGTGAGGTGAGCGACTCGGCCGGTGCCGTTGGGGGTGAGGTGCAGCGGCCAGCTGAGTCCGGCGCCGTTGTCGATGTGCTCCGTGCAGCGGCAGCTGTTGGGGAACGGTTGTTGCGTGCTGGTGCGAGCCCAGACTTCGGAGTATCCGCCCTCCATGTAAGTCGATCCGCCGGTCAGGGGTACCCACTGCTCGACCCGGCCACCGTCGGCCACGCAAGCCACCGCGTTGTCGGTCACCTTGCCCAGGCCGAAGTCCGAGTTGGCCAGATAGCAGTCGGCGGCGCGGTAGACGAGCGCGTCGAGATCGGCGGCGCCGGAGTTCGTGAGGGAGACGTTCGTTGTGTAACTCTCGCGGCCGGTGACGTAGGTGTCGGTCTGCGTCAGCCGGACTCCGGTCGAACCGAGGTCGACGACCGTGGTCACCCGGAACGGATCGGCACTGGTGCCGGCGCCGACCGGGCCAGCTTGGCTGACCAGGGTGAACGGAGTTCGCGCCGCCGCACCGCCGGCGGGAATGTTCGACGGGCCGTAGAGCGTCCCACCGACCGCGACGAGAGTCGCGCAGGCCGTAACTCCATAGAATTCCGGTGAGAAGTCTCCGACGTGGTTCACTGCGCAGTTGAGGTCGCCGCTGGTCGAGATGGACGATAGCGGTCCAGCCGACGTGATGATGCCGTCATCGGCCGCGAATGCCATCGGCGTCGACAGGGTCACCCCAGATAGGACCAGTGCGCCGATCATGCCCGTCGATGCGGCTCTTCGTAACCGCATGCGCGGGTAACTGGTATTTGATCTCATTTTTCGACTCCTCGCCGCTGGTATTCGTCATCCCGAGTCGGTCGCACGAGAAGCGTTATTACGTGGCTCTTGCGGCGATCTGGTAACGGAACGCCGGTTATGGGCGACTATGACGCGAGGAGGTGTGCCGTGCGTTGGGTTATTTCATTGCTGACGCTGATTGTGACGGCTGCGTGCTCAGCTTCGCCCGCAGGCAAGGCATTGCCGAGTTCGCAGGCTGCTGACGCTCGACAACTTGCCTACGTTGAGGTGGTTGGAGGTTTGTGTCCTGCGGGACCGTGTCGGGAAAGCGTCACCATCAAGCGGGACGGCTCGTGGACTCGAGAGCGAACAGGGCATGATGATCGAACGGGAGTGTTGAGTAGTAGTGCCGTCGATAGCTTGGTTGAGGCGATAAGCCAATCGTCAATTCGTACGACGTCGGCGTCGCGAACCTGTGCGGCCCTGAACTCCGATGGGCAGGTTACCGTTTACTCGATGAATGCCAAGGATGGAATTCGGGAAACCTCGACCTGTGAAGGTGCATTCTCGGGCGGCGACCCGGCAGTCGTTGCTCTGGAGAAGCTCCTCAAGGCGCTGCCATGACAGGGGCGTAGCCGGTATGCCTGCAACGGGGCCCGGCGCGCTGTGGACGGCCGGGCCCCCGTTCGCAGTCACTTCGGGGGTTCACCTCCGCTCTCGCTGACGTCTTCCGCCTTCGGGGAACGGCGGATGATCTGGGCGAGCACGGCGAATCCGCCGAGCCAAGGGCGGATGATCTTGCCCAGTTCCTGAACGACAGGTGCGGCATCGACGAGGGCCCTCGTGTCCTTCGTCGAGTCCACCAGGTGGCGGAGGAAGGCGAGAATCATGCGAACAATGATGATTCCGGAGAGGGCGGCGATGACCGCGATGGCCAACCCCGCCCAGGCAAGTTCGGACAACGTCGTTGCCGCACCCGGACCGGCTCGTCGCGTGGACCACCAGTCGTCGTTGATGGCCAAGGTGGAACGCTCCGAAATCTTTCACGTCGCCCGCGTCGCCGTCCCGAAGTCATCTTAGCCAGCCAGCTTAAGCTCCCACCCACGGCGGCAGAATTGTCTTGGGTGTCGGGTTCAAGGCGGCGTTGGTCTCTGCGATCACGTCGGTATAGCGCGCAGCATGGAGCAAGGCCATCCGCAACCAGTGTCGCACTACATGGCTCGCCTCGGCCCAGGTGTAGACGCTGTAAGTCTCGTAGGGAACCTTATCCGTAGGGTGTGTCGCGATATTGCGCAAATAAAGAATACTTGCCAGTGCGTCCGTTGCGGGTTCTTCGGCTTCGCTATCAGCGGCTTTCCTTGACGCCAAGTCTGACTGGACGTCTAAGAGATGCTTCAAGGAAGGCGGAGTTTGTGTGCTGATAGTCAGCCTGTTGAGTAGTTCGCGGACCTGTCCTTTCGAGTTCATTTTGTTCCATTGTGTCTTCGAGTAGTTCTTGCCAAAGCTGTGCCAAGCGAGTAGCTGCATCGCAGAGATTGCGGTAGGCAGATGAAGTTCAATGGTCAGGTCGTTGGCGATCGCCATGTAGTATGACGTTGCTCCCTGTATTGCCCTGAATCCTGCGGATGACGCAGTCGCGTCTAGCGTCGAGCCGACGATGCTGGCAACCTGCCTGGAAGCTTTCGCATCGGTCATCCATTGGCTGGACGATCTGCTGTAGGGGTCGACCGGAGCGCGACGCCACCGACACCAGACCGGTTTGGCGTGGCGGTAGCCCACGGGTAGGGCGCAGGTGGTGCGTCGTCCGAGTGCGATCGTGAGCCCGAGTCGGACCCGACTTAGTGCACTGAAAGCTTCATCTCCAGTAAACTGGGTTCCGTCGGCTCGTCGTAAGTCGCCAACATGAGTAAATCGGTATCCGCGAGTGTCCTGGAGGGCGTCCCACTGGTCGCTCATTTCGCGACAGGTATCAATGGTGACGATCCACCCGTCTCCGCGGGCGACCGTTCTGCCGTGCCAGGTATCCTTGAGGTTGTCCGGGTCGCAGATTCCAGTGGCGTCGAAGCTGCGCCAGCCGTTGGGGATCATAAAGGTGACCGAATCTAGTTGTGAGCCGTCTCCGACTTGTTGCTCTACCGGTCCACTGACAATATGCGACTGCAAGCGAGGCTCGGGTGCTTCGGTGGGCTGTGGTGGCACCACGCCCTCTGCTAGGTCGACGAGCAGGTCTTGCTCCTTGGCCCAGAAGTCCGTCGGACTATGCCTTCGAAATGCGCGCTCAAGATCTTCTTCTTGTGTTGGTCGTGATCCTCGGAACTCCAGTCGCGGGGTGGGGCCCCAACGCCACCGAATGTCGCCAGAAAACGGTACCTCTTCAGCGGCGAAGCGAAAATCACCGGCAAAGAGAAGAACGTCCTCGTTCACGCCGGAAGGCCGGTAAAAGGGTTTTACCGCATCCGGGAAGTCATGCTCTAGCAGGTGACCATCGCCGATGCTGTAGGTCACGACTCTGCGCCCGCCCTCGATGGTGACCATGGGCATCTCGTGCTCTGTCACCAGAGTCCACCTCCCGAACGCCAAAATCACGGTCGCGGCCCGCGGCGTCGCTGAAACCTCGGGGCGCCCTGTCGACGCCTCCCGAGCGATCAGTTAACAGTGCCACCGGGTGAGCTGCAACGGTAGTGATTAAGCGCGCTCCCTTCTGGCTGCAACCGGCGGGCGGCTCGAACCTTCGGGCTCATCGCTGTAGTCGGTCCTTGTTCGGCGCCCTTTAGGTGCAGTTCAGCCAAGTGCTAGTCGAGGCTCTGGTCGCTACGGCCAGGGACGTCGCTGCCGAGGCCGTTTCGGGTTGTCCAGATGGTGTGGTTGACGTCGCGATGAGGTATTGCCGTACTCCGCCGGCTGGCGGGGCCCGGTCGTCGGCAAATGCGGCGGCAGTGGCCCAGGTCGGCGGCGATCGGCGCCTTGAACTGCAGGCCGCGCGGTAGGAGGTATCGGGTCAAAGAACCTCTGGCGATCCACTGTTCGGGCGACGCTACTGGGGCACTTGTGATGACCCCATCTCGCCGCCGTCGGCGCGGTGCCCCAGTCTTGCCCCAGCTACTCGTCGGTAGCTGAATATTCTCTTGTCGAAACTCAAAGTTCGCCGGTGCGAAAAAGCCGCCCTACCTGGATCTTTGGATCCGGCGAGCGGTGTTTCGTCACTGTGGAGCTAAGGGGACTCGAACCCCTGACTCCCTCACTGCCAGTGAGGGTTGATCATGGTTCTGACCTGCGGCGATAGAGAATCGCCTTGTCATTTGGTGCGCTTCAGTGCCGTTGTTGGCAACTCCGTATTGTTGAGTGCAGCTGTGACAGGGGGTTTGCCCCAGCTGTGCCCCAGTGAAATTGGTGAGAGGACCGCCCGCGTTCGTTGCGAACAAACGTGCGGTTGGCACGGGACCCCGGGCTTGGAGCCAGTCGAGCAGCATCAAGTCGAGCGGTGCCGTACAGCCGGAACCCGCACTGACCAGCCACGTCAGTCGCACCGCCGGTTCCCCGCGTTGGGCTGCCGAGCAGCCGCTTGCCGAGGCGCACGCTCTGCGGCATGAGCGCGCGTTGCGCTGTCGTGTGGGACGGGTGTCGGAACGGTGAAGTCAGGTGCCGAGTTTCATTTGGCTGCAGGCGAAGTCCTGTGAGGAGGTCTCGTCGGCCACGCCCCGGGCATGATGGCACTCCAGGAGGCACGGTCGGCGGCCGATCGGGATCAGGCGTGGGAGCTGGCTGCTGCTCCACCACCGATTTTCGCCAATCGCGTGGCAGAAGGCGTGATGTCGGGCAGTGCAGTGCTCTCCCGCTGGCCGACCGCCGTGGTCGATTCGTGGGTGTTGCCTGGACTCGCGAGCCATGAGGGCAGCGCGGTCCGGAGCGACATCGACGGTCGCTGAGGCCGGTCCGGCTGGCCAAATGATGCTCGACTGGTCACTGCATCACACCCTCGTCCGGCAGGACCAGGTGACCGAGCTGGTCCTGCGGGTGCGTGAACTCGGTCGCGGCACGCTGACCGTGGTGTGCGACGTTTTCAGCGCCACACCGGACTGCAACAAAGTCCGGCTGCTCGCCGGCCGTGCCACAGGAGCAGGGGTGTGTTGGCACTCTACCTGGTGACTCGCCGACGCAGATCCAGGAGACATCTGGTTCACCTGAAGCCCGTGGGCGGCGGCGTTCCTGCGACCGGCGCATGGACTGCGCCTTGTCGGCTTCGCTCCGGCGGGGCGGTGCTGGCCGGCCGACCCGCGCGGAGTTCCTCGGCACCGCGGCAGCGGCGCACCAACGCCCTCCAATCAGTATGGGGTGCTGTTCGCTACGCGACTGAACCGGTGCGTGCCCCTAACTTGGCCCGAGTTGCCGCTCTCTCGTCCTGGAAGGTCCCGTGTGCGGTCGGCAAGTGCCTTCGTCGTGTGTCAGCTCAGTTCGGCCTGAGCATCGGCGGATTGAGCTCAGTGGCATGGCCCGCTCGGTATAGCGTGGCGGGTCGCCCAAACGTCGAGGCGCGCTTGTGGTCGGTCGTGACCAAGAACCCCTCCGTCTCTCGCACTTTGCGGTGGAAATTCGGCGCGTCGAGGGTCACGCCCCATACGGTCTCGTAGACCTCACGCAGGTCCCCGATGGTGAACTCGGGTTCGCAGAAGCCGGTGGCGACCGTGGTGTACTGGAGCATCGTCCGGGCCTGCTCGACCGCGTCGGAGAGGATCTCGTTGTGGTCGAAGGCGAGTAGATCCGGAGCCGCGAGCAGATCCCTGACCGGCCACCACTGCGCAGCGCGCGCGTCGGAACCCGCGTCCGGCATCGGCAGGTCGGGAGCTATCGCCAGGTACGAGCAGGTGATTACGCGACGCTCGCGCGGATCACGGTCAGGGTCGGAGTACACCCGGACCTGTTCCAGGTGGAGTCCCTCGAGGCCGGTCTCTTCCTCCAGTTCTCGTGCAGCCGCCTCGTCGAGCCGTTCGCGTCCACGCATGAAACCACCGGGCAGGGCGAGTTTGCCCTCGAAGGGGCTCGTGCCGCGCTCCACGAGCAGCACGTTCAACGCGCGTTCGCGGATCGTGAGGATCACCAGGTCGACGGCGATGTGGACGAGGGGTCGCTCTCGTGAGATGTGAGGCACCCCTGAAGCGTAACCAATTGTCAGCTTGACACGAACCCGGCCCCTGATAAAGTCATGCTGACAATAAGTCGCCTGTCTGCTGAGTGAAACGCCCGGCGAGGTGCCGGCGACTACTGGGTGGCATTGGCCAACTTCACCGCCCCGCAGGCGGCCGCAAGCCTGCCCGGAGGGATTCTCATGATCGTTTCGGTCGACCTCGGCGCGTCGCTGACCAAGGCGGCAGTCTGGGACGGGAGCGCCGCCGACGTCACGCCGGTAGCTGTCCTCGGCGAGCTCCAATGGTCTTCTTCCCTTGCGCTGCAACGGGATCGGTCGCTGGCGACCGGCCGGGCCGCCTGGCTCTCCCGCAAGAGCGCGCGGGACGCTCCCCGCTACTTCGCCGGGCTCAAGCAGCTGGTCAACCTCACGACCGAGGTCGAGCCCGTACATCGCGAGATCTGCTTTCCCTCCGGCGACACGCGTCCGGTGGTCCGGGGCGTGCTCACTGTGCTCGATCACGTGCTGTCCGCGGTGCGGGCGGCGCACGGTGAGCCCGAGCACGTCGTGCTTACGCACCCGGTGATGTGGGGGGATCCGGAGAAGGTGGTGCTCACCGAGGCCGCGACGGCGCTCGGAGTGCGCTCGGCCGGGTTGATGAGCGAGGCGGAGGCGGCCGGCCGGCACGCGGCTGCACAGGGTGGACCGGACGGGACCATCGCGGTGTTCGATCTGGGCGCGTCCACCTTCGACTTCGCGGTACTGCGCCTGGGTGCGCGCGGTTCGCCGGAAGTGCTGGCGGCCGCCGGCAGGTTGTGCGGCGGTGACGACTTCACCGCGCGGCTGCTGTGGCTGGTGCGCCGGGAGGCCGGTCCCGACGCGCTGGCCGAACTGGACCGGAAGCTCGCCGATCAGCCCGAAGTCGTCGCGGACGAGGCGAACAAGGCGAAGGTCGCGCTGTCCACCGGCGACCGCACGATCTTCACCTCCGGCGACCACAACGTCGAGCTGTACCTCGAGGACTTCGAGGAGGCGACCGATCCGCTCGTCGGGTCCTGCCTCGCCGTCGCCGCCGAAGTGGTGAAGTCGCTCGGCGGCGTCGAAATCGACCGCGTCGTGCTCACCGGCGGTGCCGCGCGGGTCCCGCAGTTCCTCAGACGGGTCGAGGGCTTGGCGAAGGACGACTGGGCGGCGGAGTTCGTCGACCTGTCTGCCCAGACCTCGAGCAGCGCCGCGGCGCTCGGGGCACCGCGCCGTCCGCTGCCTTGGGTGCCGGACACCCCGCGGGCCCGGCGCCCGTTCACGAAAACCACGCGGGCCGCGGTGCTTTCACGACCGGGAGGCAGCGTGGCCGGGGCGCCCGGTGGCGTCGTGGCGCTGTCGGCGACGTCGACCCTCGAACGGCACTTTCGCGACGCGGCCGCGACGCGGGGGACCGCGGGTGGCCCGCGGACACCGGTCGTCAAGATCGCCGCGGACCCGTCGACCGGGCGAGTCCTGCTCGCGAGCCCGTCGCCGGGGTTCAAGTTGTCCGAGTTCACCCCTGGCGGCGATCTCCGTTCCGCGTTGGTGTTCGGCAGGCTCGACGCCTCGCCCGTGCGGCCGGACGGCGAGGTCACGGCGCTCGCTTGCCGCGGCCCGATGATCGCTTGGACGGAGACGAGCGAGCGCGGAGGTGCGTTGATCGACATCCGCGACTGGCGCTGGCACCCTCTGCACCTGCGCGAACCGGTGCGGGAGCTCGTGTTCACCGACGAGCCGTTGCTGCTGGTGCGCACGGACGACGCCTTGGTCGCGCTCGAAACGCCGTCACTGCGGGAACTTGCGTCCATGCCCTTGCCGGGCGAGGCGCAGCTCGCCGTCGATCCGGCGCACGGACTGGTCTGCGTTGCCGGTGACGGAGTGGTCACGACCTACGCGGTGCATTCCACCGGCTTCTCCCCACGCTGGAAACGCGAGCTTCCGTCGGTGGGCGCGGGTGTCTACCCGCACGGCACGACAGAGCCGGTGTTGATCGTCTACGACGCGTCGGCGGGGGCGTACCGCGCGTTCGACGAGCGTTCCGGAGAACAGATCGCCCTGTGCGACAACGGCGTCGCCCCGCCGCCCGACGGCTTCGTGCCGAGCCCGGACGCCGGCGTCGTCTACGTCCGTCGCGGCCGGATGCTGGACCGGCTCCACCTCGCCGAGGTGCGTTCATGACGACCGTGCCGGAGCTGATCGCCCGGCGGTGCGAGCGCTTGCTCGCCCAAGGCCGGTTGACGGAGACCGCGTTGGTGCTCGATGTCGTCGCCCAGTGCCGGCAGCCACTGCGAGTGTTGCTGGTGGGTGACGTCTCGACCGGCAAGTCGACGCTGCTCAACGCACTGGTCGGGCAGGCACTCGCGGACACCGCGTACGAGGAGAAGACCAGTGGTGTCACCTGGTTCCACGGCCCCGGCCTGACGGGGACGAGGTTCGCCGACCCGGCGCACAGTTCGGTGGCGGTCGACTTCCCATTGGCCGGCCGGATCGTGCTGGGTGACACCCCGGGCCTGAACAGCAGCTCGGAAAACCCGGCGAAGACGAAGGAACTGCTGGGTGGCGCCGGGCTCGCCGGGGCCGCGGCGGCCTACCTCGTGCTGGTCGACGGCGAGGCCGGCGCGGGGTGGGCCGAGATCGTCTCCGACCTCGGGGCGATCTCTTCGGGACCGCTCGACCTCGTCGGCAACATCGTCCTGGTCACCACGAAGATCGACAAGATCGTGGACGTCCCGGCGTTCGAACGGCGATCACGCGGCCAGGCACCGACCACGTTGCGCTATGTCGGAGTCAACCAGCTGATGGCGGCAGCGGCGCGCACCGGCAAGATCGACGACCGCGTCGCGTCGGCATTCCTGCGGCTGCGCGGCCGCCCTGACCTGCTCGCCACGGGAAGCCTGGACTGGCGCCGGATCCAGGAAGGACTGCCGGGGGAGGACGTCGAAGCGCTGGAATCCGTCGTGGGAGCACCGAGATCGCTGCCGGGGCTGCTCGGCGAAGCGGCCGGGCTGACCACGACGGCCGAAGTGGCCGCGTTGTTCGAGCGGGCGTCGCGCATCGAGGAACTGGAGGCGGTGCTGGCGGACCTGGCGGAGGACGCCGAGCTGTTCACCGCCGTCGCCGCGCTGCACCGGCTCGGCAGGGCGGCGGATCCCGGTCTCGCGGCGGTGCTGAGGTCGATGGTGCGGGAGATCACCGGCTCGCCCGCGTTCGCGGTACTGCACCGGCGTGCGGCCGCCCGCTTGGTCTGTCACACCGATGTCGGAGAACCCTTCAGTGAGTCACAGCGCGCCGACATCTTGGTGCTGGCACGGACCGGAACGTGCCGTGAGCCGGACAGCCTGCGCGTGCAGTGCGAGGCGGTGCTCACCGATCCCGCCGCCGGCTCCCGCACTCGCCAGGTCGCCGTGCTGATTCTTCAACTGCTGCACCGGATGCGGCTCGTCCCAGTGGAACGGGGTGTGTGATGAAAAGACTGCTCGTCGATCTGCGCGTGCGGAGCAGCCGCCTGCTGATCAGGCTGGCCACCGCGCTCGATCCGGCGCCGCGCCGCCTACCCGCGGACCCCGGGCCGCCGGCGCACCGGCCTGCCGCCGCACCGCGTCCCGAGCCCCCGATCCACTCCGAGCCGCCGGCGGAACCCATGTCCGCCGACGGTGTCGCCGCGACCAAGGCGGTGCTCGCCGTCGCCGACCTCGTGACCAATTCGGAGCTGGCGAGACGGCTGTTCGAAGCCGCCTGCCGGATTCCCGGTGTGGTCCCGATCCGGCCCGGTCCCGGCGACCGCTACGACCCCCTCGAGCACGAGTTCGCGGAGCTGCGGCCGACGACGGTCGCGACCGACGCCGACCGGGTCGCCGAACTGCTCACTCCAGGATTCCGCAGCCACGCGTCAGAACTGATCCGTCCGGCGCGTGTCGCCGTACACGACCTCACGGAGGCCTGATGTCCGAGATCGCCGACCGGCTCGACCGGGTCGCAGCCGAAATACTCACCCTGGCGGAGAAGAGGCAGGTCAGCGCGTCGAGCCGCGCACCGCTCGCCGCGTTGACCGGACGGTGGCGCGAGTCGGTCGCGAAGGTCGCCGTGGTCGGCGAGATCTCGGTCGGGAAGTCGACCCTGATCAACGCGCTCGTGGGAGCACCGATCCTGCCGACCGGGGAGGAACCTCTGTCGTCCGTGCCGGTCGTGCTGAGCCACGGCCGCTACACCGCGGCCACCGTGCACCTCGTCTACGGCGGGCAACCGCATGTGCACCGGCTCGGCGGCGCCGACGACATCGCCACTCACCTCACGACCCGCGGTGAGCGCGTGCTGCGCGAGAAGTACGGCCGCGACGCCAGAGTGCTCGGAGCGGAGGTGACGGCCGAGTCCGAACTGCTCGCGAGCGGGGTGCAGCTGATCGACACCCCGGGTGTCGGCGGCCTCGACCCGGCGCACCGCAGACGCACCGTGGCCACGCTGGAGGACGTCGACGCCGTGCTGTTCACCATCAAGCCCGACCGCCCGATCAACGAGAACGAGCTCGCGTTCCTCGCCGAATCCGCCGACCGGGTGCGAACGTACGTCATCGTCCAGACCCGCCGCGACGAGACGACCCACGCCGACGCGCACCTCGCGGCGGAAATGGCCCGGCTGGCCGACACCCGCACCTGGTCCGCCGTGGTGGGGGCCGACCGGGCGGACGAGCTCGCCGCGCGGTTCGCCGGTGCGTCCGGTGTTTCGGTCGCCGCGAAGCTCGCCCTGGACGCCGACTGCTCGACGGCCGCGCTGGACCGCAACGGGATCACCGAACTCCGCAAGCGCCTCACCGAGAACGTCGTCGACCAGGTGGCCGAGATCCACCTCGGTGACATGGTCCGGCTGACCAGGAACGTCACGGCCGCCACCGGAGCCAGGCTGGAAGATCTGCTGGCGCTGCTGGAGGCCGGGAACCGGAACGATGAACCGGTCCGAGCCAGGGAGGAACGCATCCGGCGGTGGGTCAAGCGCGAGGGCGACAACTGGCGGGACAACCTGCGCACCGCGACGGCGGACGCACAGCGGGAGATCACCGAGCGCGCGAACAAGCGCATCCGCGAGCTACGCCGGGACTACCTCGACCGGTTCGCCACGATGAAGACCAAGGCGATCAAGCCCGCGGTCGACGTGCTGGTCGTCGAACCGGAGAATCTCCTGGTTACCATGCGGGGCGTGGTACGGGAGCGGCTGAAGCGCGCGATCGAGGCCTTGACGGAGGGCAAGAAGGACGACCCAATCGCCCGCGGTCTCGACCAGTGGCTGACCGCGGTCGAGATGGAGGGCAGGCTTCCCGATCTGGGGGACACGTACCGCACGCCGCAAACACGGGTCCAAGTCGAAGACTTCACGCCGGCCGCGTCGTTCGGCGTGATGTCGATGTACCGGGAGCAGGTCCGGACGACACGGGCCGGCAACACCCACCACGGCGCCGGTTCGGCGCTCGCGGTAGCGACCGCCGCTTTGCTGAACCCCCCGGTGCTGATCACGCTGGGGCTCGCGGCCGGCGTGTTCGGCGCGATCGGGGCGTGGCGCCGCAAGCGGATCGACACGATCGCCGCCGCGAAAGCGGTGTATGCGGAGGTGGAGAAGGCAATCCTCAACCAGGCGCTGCCGCACGCGAAGAAGCAGGCCGAGGGTGACCGCGACGCGGTCATTGCGGGCGTGGAACTGCTCACCGAGCAGGAACAGGAGCTGATCGCCCGCGATCGCGCCGATCTGGACGACGTGGCGAACCTGCCTCCGGAGGAGCGGGCCGGCCGGAAGAAGAGCGTCGAGTTCGACCTTGCTTGGGTTGCGCAGGTCAACACCGAGCTCGACGACGTCGAGAAGGGGCGATGACGATGGCTGGTGCCGTGTCCGTCGCGGACGACCCGGTCCGCGACGTGCTGATGTCCGAGTACGAGATGCTCAAGGGCGAGCAGAAGGCCCGGATCGTGCTCCGCGACCGGTTGATGTACGCCACCTTCGCCGCGCTGGCCGCGGTCGTCGCCCTGAATCTCGGCGGGCCGAAGGCGGCGCTGCTGCTTCTCCTGCCACCGGTGTGCATCGTGCTGGGCTGGACCTACCTCGTCAACGACGAGCAGGTTTCCGCGATCGGGACCTACCTGCGTGACGTACTCGGGCCCGCGCTCGGCCGCACGCTGGGCGGAGTGGTGGTGCTCCGCTGGGAGACCGAGCACCGCCGGGGAACCGGCCGGGTGCTGCGCAAGTCCCTGCAGCTCGGCGTCGACCTGCTGATGTTCCTGGTGCCCTCGCTCGTGGCGGTCGGCGGGTACTGGCTCACCGGACCGGTGACGCCGGGCCTGGTCGCGGTGTCGCTGGCCGAACTCGGCGCGGCGGTGGTGCTCGGTGTGCGCATCGTCGGGGCCGCCTCCCTGACCGGCGGAGGGAAGAACTGATGGAACGGCACGACCTGGGACTGATCGTGCCACTCGAGGAGGAGCTCGCCTACGTGCTCGCCGAGCTCGACCGGACCGGCGAGCGGCGGATCCAGGGCACCCTCTACCACCAGTTCCGGCTCCGCGACTCCGGTGTCACCGGCGTGCTTTCGGTGATCTACGGCATGGGGCAGCCCAACGCGGCCGTGGCCACGCACGAGATGCTGGCCCACTTCGAAGTGCCAGTGGTCGCGGTGGTCGGCACCGCGGCGGCGTTGAGCAACGAGGTGGCGCTGGGCGACGTGGTCCTCGCGCAGGAGATCCAGAGCTACCTCCACGCGGGCAAGGTCGTCGACGCTCCGGCCGCCGACGGTGGGTGGCGGCTCAGATTCGCCGGGACGAGCTGGAAGCCGTCGTACCCGCTCTGCAGCTACCTGCACGATTACAAGCACAGCGCCGCGGGCCGGGAACGGGTCCGGACGTGGGCCAAGCGCGGTCTCGCCGAGTGCCGGATCGCCGGCGACGCCCGGCCGGCACGCCCACCGCGTTACCACGTAGCTCCCGTCGCTACCGGGGACGTGGTAGTCGCCTCCGCGGCCTTCCGCGATGAGCTGCTGGCGCACAACCGCAAGCTGGCCGCGCTGGAGATGGAGGCCGGGGGCGCGGCACTCTCCGGCTACCACCGGGCGAACGCGGTCGACGTGCTGGTGGCTCGCGGTGTTTCCGACCGCGCCTGCGACGACAAGGCGGCCACCGACGGAGTCGTGGACGTCGACGGCAATCCGAACGCCTGGCGTGCGTACGCGGTACGCAACGCGGTGAACCTCGTGAAACTCCTGGTCGGCGCGCCGGACTTCCCTCGCCGTCACGCCCCCCGCGGTCCCGCGCCGAAGGCAACCCTGCAGACGGTGGCAACGACCGCGGCGCTGGTGACGCCGCCCGCGATGCTGGCCGGTATCGGTCTCGCCGGACGAATCGACGGTTCACCGGACAGCGAGCCACCGGATGACCAGTCCGACGATGAATGGCGAGAGGACCCGGATATCGCCGAAGCCGGTTCCGTAGATCAGAACGACGACGCATGCGAGGTCGACTTTCCATGACCCGCAGCGGTGATTCCCGGCCTCGAGCATCCCTGTCGTGTTGCCGCCGCGTCTGTTCGCGTCGTCCGCTCATCGGCATGAGCGTGCGTTTAGGTTCTGCGGCGTCGTTGCGGCGTTTGACGGAGTGATGGCGTGCAACCTGCGAAGCTGACCTCTTCGACACGCGACTTCTTCGGAGTCCTGGACGTCAACTTGCCGAGATTCTCCGCGTTTCGACAACCTTGGTGTTGTAGTGGGCACTGTTCACGACGGTAGTCTCGACGAGCGTCTCAAAATGCTTCATTTCCTTTAGTTTGCAGAGGAATTTCCGCTCTCCAAGCTTCTCCGCCGCAGCCGCCGTGCCATGTTCCCAGCTTCCTGCAATAATCACGATTTCTGACGTATCTGGCGCTAAAGGGTTCGACGTCCGAATGATCAAGGCGTAGTCGGTAGTTGGAAGACCTGAGTCGTCGTACTGCGGCATCAGTATGCGGCCATGCCTTAGGTCTTGTACCACGGCTGCCTCGCGCTCTGGGGCTTCGGTAAAATCGTATGAGATCACTCCCTTTAATTTCGCCATCATCGTCCTCGTCGCGGCATTTGCGACCGGCCCGCCGATCAAGACGAGGTCCGACCTCAGGTCGCGCGGCGATAGTTGTTTCGATTCGGCGATGGTCCCGGCGAAGCCGAGTTTGCGGAGTTGGGTCTCGATTTCGACCAGCGCCTCGATGTCACCCATGCCTACCACGCCGGCCTCGTGCCACCACCGCTGTTGCGTCTTGAAGATATGAGCCCCCGGGACGATCAACGGGTGGCGGCCGCCCGGCGCTCGCCAGAATTTACGCGCGCGAACCAGTCGGAGGCGCCGTCTCGCGTTCGTTGCCGTCCAGACCAGCGCGCCCCCGATGGCGGCAGCGATCAGGTTGGTGGAGATGTCGGGGAAGGCGTGGACCAGCCAGCGTCCAACCTCACCGACGGCCAGCCCCATGCAGAGTCACCCCTCGTCGATGCAAACCTCTTTGCTTAGTCGCACTCGGCCAGTGTCCTGTTACCGTCGGTCGGTTGTTGCGTAACCGGCTGACAGGGAAGCGGAACGTCTCTTCATCGGCAGAAGCGGATGCTTGCAGCTACGTGGCGGTTGCGCGACCGCGAGTCATTCGCGATGGGCGCGAGACCGCCGGTTGAGGACGGAGCTATCGCTCGCAAGTGGCGCCTTGGGCATCTTGATCTGCCCGATTTGCACGTGGAAGCCTGCCGGAGCGTGTGAGCTTGCAGGTTCGGCGGACATGGCAGGCGCAAAGTGACCGGTTTCAAAATCAGCTGATGAGGCCACTGTAGCTCCGGGCGCTCACGAGGACGACTGTGCACGTGGCCACCGACACGCCGTCCTGGAGCCGCAGCGCCTGCTGACACTGTCGCGCGTTAGTCAATGGCTCGTTGCTCACGATGCGCACTGTCAGCGGCACGTACCGCGTGCTGACCGGCTTGTCGATCACGATCGTCGCCTTGCCGCATGTAGCCAACGTGCTCAGTGCTTCGTCGTTGGGAGACTGACCTCTCAGATCGATACTTCTTGTGAATTTCTCCTCTTGGAGAATTTTGCATTCGGCGGCGTCGACTCCGTCGAGGACATTTCGGGGTTCCAGGCTGGAACCTGGTCCCACCGCGTTCTTGATCGCGGCATCGGCGATCTGAACTGGGTCTTTTGTCGTAAACGACGGAACCGCACTGCCCATGACCGAAATTGACCCGTCCGGTCGCACGAGGAAGGCGGTAGGACCTCCGCCGAGCGTGAACCAGAGCGCGGGAATGGCAGCATCGGTGACCGGGCGGTTCCGTGGCAGGGTGTACAGCTGATACGGTCCGACGGTCTGAGCCGAGTCGATGCCCTTGGCGATAGCTTCGAACGTTCCGGGGGACATATCCGAGAACTGGCCAACGATCGTCACTGAAAAGTGGATTGCGCTGGATTTGGCACCGCCAGCGAGCATCTTTTGCGCCACGTCCGTGGGGGCGCCACCGAGTAGCCTAGCAACATCGGCAGCGTCGAGCACCGCCGCGCACTCTGCTGTCCCGTTCGCGTCGACAAAGGTGGAGAGGGTGGCGTCGGCGTGAGGTAGGCCGGTGGAGGAGCAGGTCTCGGGCTGGGACTGGTCAACCACCACGAAAGCGGACAGCACGGTTGCGGCCGCGAGCCACGATGCGGCCGCGCGGACGCCGGGACGTCCCATCCGCACGTCCTTGCTCCGGATGACGAGCCGTTCTTGCAACGCGACATGCCAGAATTCGTACCCGGCGACCCCGGCCCGCAGCAGTCCCTTGTCGCGTGCGTCAGCGAGGAACCGCTCCAGCCGGAACGGTAGCCGTCCAGACGTTCCCAGCAGCACCTTGGCGACCACATACCTGGGCCAGCGGCTGGTCAGCAGGACGGCGACCACCAGCAGAACGGTGACCACGACGGTCAGGATTACGAAACTCTCGACGTTCTTAGCGCTTAGCTGTGGCATCGCATCGGCAACCGGTCGGATGACGACCGGGATACCCAACGTGGCGGCGACTCGCTGGCCGGCTTGTGACCCCAGGGCGACGGCCGCAGTGCACGGAACCACCGTAAGTGTTCCGGCTACCACCAGCGTGGCGGCCGCGCCGAACAGCGTCGCACGCCGCTCACGCCGTAGGACGTCGGCCGGCTCGGCACGCCCGAGCACTGCGGCCCGCGCGATCAGGTACCGGTGGAGACCGACTGCGAGCGCGCAGACCATGGCAAGTGCCGTCATCACGGACGCGTACCCGACTATTGCGACCACCCGCCGATCAGGCTCGTCGCGGAAACCGAACACCGCCAAGCCGATCACCAGTGCAATCGCGGCCGGGACCAGGACGAGCAGCGCCCCGTCGCGCGCGCCGGCGCCGAAGCCCAGACGCCGTTGATCGACTCGGCGGCCCAATCCGAGGAACCACGAGATTGTGCAAAAGAGCCCGAAGACCGTCGCCGAGATGAACGGCGAATCGAGGATGTCAAGCGGGTCGTTGATGGTCAACGGAATCAGAGCCGCCAGGACCAACCCGCCGCCGGCCAATCCGACGAGTGCGCCGGTCCAGGGAGACAGCACACGATTGGGCAATTTCCATCGGTTTAGTTCGCGCTCGGCATGCCGGTGCAGATGATGAGCCAGGTAAGTCAGGTAGCGCCGGGCCTTGTCCGCCGTCCACCGGTTGCCGCGCTCCGGGTAGACGGAGTCGATCAGAACGTCGACCAAGTGGTCCCGCACATCGTTGCCACTCGTAAGGGTGAGCAGGTCCGTGGGGTCCCGTTCGGCGTAGGCCCGGGTGAACAACGAGAGCATCAACGGCGTCGACAGTGCGACGCCCAGTGGGCCCGCCGGGTCGTCCCGGACGGCCTTCACGACCGGTGCCCAAAGCTCGTTGGACCGGAGATGGCGGGCGATCTGGCCCGGGGTCAACGGCATGACCTCGAACACCGGGGACTGGCGTAGCGCGGGCGCCCCAGCAGCCATGCCTTCCGCATACTCGACGGACCGGCAGGTCAGGAGGAGGGGGCGGTTGCCGGCCAGAGTGGCATTGATACGGCTCAGCGCACGACGACGGAGGTGCTCGGGGAGTTCGTCGAGGCCGTCGAGCACCGGGAAGATCACTTTCTTGTCTAGCAAGGCCCGGGGGATGCGTTCGGCACCGGCATAGTGGGCCGCCGCCAAGGCACGCACGATGAACGTGTCAAGGTCGTCTTCGACGGGATCCCACGCCGACAGCGAAAGCAGAACGGGCACCTTTTCGCCGTGTTGACGCCGGGACAGCAGGCCGACAACGAGGGAAATGGCGAGGAAGGTCTTGCCCCCTCCAGGTTCGCCGAGCAGTACAGCACGTTGCATAGGCAGGGCATAAAAAGCAGCGGCGATGTCCAGGACGGCCCGGTCTGGATTGCCGGTGACGACGCGACGGGACCTTGCGGCCGAGCCCACCTGTCGCCACTGCACCGGCAACGCGTCCTCGGCGCCGGAGCGTATCCGGCGTGCGTCCAGTTCCGGACCCCAGCGGTCCATCAGTTCCGCAGCGAGTGCGTCGCCGGCAGCCTGGGTGTCGACGGGCTTATGGCGCGCGGCGATATAGCGCGTCAGCGCGACAAACCCACCGACGAGCGCGATCAAGCCGGCAAGCAAGCTGACCAGAGCGTTGATGGTCTCCAGCGGAGATCTCACCAGCACGTAGACGGCAACGGCGACCACGGCGGCGAGCACCGCGAGCATTCGGCGGCGGGAGGGAAAGGGCACCTGTGGAGGTCGCGGCCAGGCGCACAACGTTACACCGTTGCGAGGTCCCTTAAGAGGTCAGTTCAGAATGAGTCGGCGTGTCGTCTTGCCTGGCATGCGGGGTTTTCCAGAATCTTGGTGTAGGTGAGGAGGTTCTGACCGACCAGTTGTGGGAGCGGCTGGAGCCGCTGCTTCCGGTGCACCCACGTCGCTTCCGCTATCCAGGCCGCAAGCGCGCTGACGACCGGGCCGCACTGGAAGGCATCCTGTACGTCGTCCGCACCGGCATCGGCTGGAACCGCCTGCCCACGGTGTTGTTCGGCGCGTCCGGGGCCACGTGCTGGCGGCGGCTGATCGAGTGGCACGAGGCGGGCGTCTGGCAGCAGTTGCACGAACGCCTGCTCGCCGAGCTACGTGCCGCCAGACTGCTGGACCTGTCCGCCGCGCTGGTCGACTCCACTCACCTGCGTGCCCTCAAAGGGGCGGAGCACACCGGTCCCAGCCCGGTCGACCGGCGCAAGTTTGGCTCGAAGCACCATCTGATCACCGACGCCTGCGGCACCCCGGCTCGCGGTCACGCTGACCGGCGGTCATCGCAATGAGGTCACTCAGCTGATCCCGCTGATCGACGCCATCCCAGCGATCCGAGGTGTGGTCGGCAAGCCACGCCGCCGGCCGCGGCGGCTCTACGCCGACCGCGGCTACGACCACGACAAGTACCGCCGCCTGTCCGCGCCCGCGGCATCACCCCGCTGATCGCCCGCCGCGGCATCGAGCGCGGCTCCGGTCTGGGCAAAGTCCGGTGGCCCGTGGAACGCACCTTCGCCTGGCTCAAAAACTTCCGCCGCCTGCGCATCCGCACCGAACGACGAGTCGACGTCCACCAAGCCATCCTCAGCCTGGCCTGCTCCGTGATCTGCCTCCGCAAACTCATTCTGAACTGATCACTAAGCAGAACCACCGGGGCCGGCAACCGGCGGATGAACCACGTCCTGCGCATCGCAGCGATCGTGCAGATCCATCACGACGCCGAGGGGCGCGCCTACTACCGACGCAAGCTAGCAGCGGGAAAGACACCGAGGCATTGCGTTGCCCCAAACGACGACTGTTCGATGGTCGGCTTTGCGCGAAATCAAATGCACGAAATCAAACCTTCCTGTGCATAATCCCATCCGGTTCGTTCTTCAATCTTGTCTCGTACTTCGAAGGCTGGCTCGGCGCAAGCTGCGGCTAGATCTTCGGCAATTACACTAGAGAGATGCGGGTGCTGACGAGCCCATTCTACGAATGTGGCCGCTGTTGCCCTACGCACGTCGTCGTCGTCGTCTCGAAACAGTTCGATCACCGCTCGCCGGAGATCCGGCGTTGGTGCAGCATGTCGCAGTGCTTTGACAGCTTGTTCCCGTACGAAGTAATCACTATCTTTAGTGGCGAGCTGGATAAGCGAGGTGATCACTGGCTTGCTCAGCTCCCCATGATCGGCCAGTGTCGCGCCTGACCGCACTCGCACATCCGGGTCGGCGTCCGGATTGGTGGCGAGCTGGAGCAGGGCGGTGGTCACTGGTTCGCTTAGCCGCTCACTGTCGGCAAGTGCTGCGGCCGCTTCTGCTCGTACGTTCGTGTCGGTGTCGGGGTTGGTGGCGAGCTGGAGCAGGGCGGTGGTCTCTGGCTCGCTTAGCTGCTGGCGGCTGGCAAATACGACCGCTTGTACTCGCACCTTCGTGTCGGTGTCGGGATTGGTGGCGAGCTGGAGCAGGGCGGTGGTCTCTGGCTCGCTTAGCCGCTCACTGCCGGCAAGTGCCACCGCTTGCACTCGCACGTCCGTGTCGGCGTCGGGATTGGTGGCGAGCTGGAGCAGAGCGATGATCACTGGTTCGCTCAGCTGCTCACCGCCGGCCAGCGCCGTCACCGCTCGTACCCGCACGTCCGTGCCTGTGTCGGGATTGGTGGCGATCTGAAGCAGGACGGTGATCAGTGGCTCGCTCAGCTCCCCGCGGGCGACCAGCGCCGCGGCCGCCGCCACCCGCACTTCCGAGGCGGTCTCTCGATCAGTAGCGATGTGGGACAGGGCGGTGATCGCTGATTCGCTCAACACCTCGCTCCCTGCCAGCGCCCACGCAGCCTGGGTACACAGGAACGAGTTGGTGTCGGTGTGGGAATTGGTGGCGATTTGGAGTAGGG
>NZ_JBSGBK010000033.1:0-42490 GCF_053601215.1 Amycolatopsis sp. NPDC004772 | reverse complement strand
GTAGGGCGGTGATCGCTGGCTCGCTCAGCTCCCCACGGTCGGCCAATGCGGCACTTGCTTGTACTCGGACGATCGAGTCGGTGTGGGGATCGGTGGCGATTTGGAGTAGGGCGGTGATCGCTGGCTCGCTCAGCTCCCCACGGTCGGCCAATGCGGCACTTGCTTGTACTCGGACGATCGAGTCGGTGTGGGGATCGGTGGCGAGCTGAAGTAGGGCGGTGATCGCTGGCTCGCTCAGCTGCTCACGGCCGGCCAGCGCCGCTACTGCTTGTGCTCGCACGTCCGTGTCGGTGTGGGGATCGGTGGCGAGCTGAAGCAGAGCAGTGATCACCGGCTGCCTCGACTCCTCGCCATCGGCCAGCGCCGACATCGCTTGTGAACGCACATAAGCGTGAACGCCGGAATCGGATTCGGGGCCGGGTTGGGGATGAGTGATAATTTGGAGGAGTGCGGTGATCGTTGGCTGGCTCAGTACCCCATCGTTGCCCAGGGTCGACACTGCTTGTATCCGCACGTTCAAGTCGGTGCCGCGGTCGGTGGCGATTTGGAGCAGGGCGGTGATCACTGGCTGACTCAGTACTCCGCCGCCGGCCAGCGTCGAGCCTGCCCTTACTCTTATGTAAGGGTCGGTGTCGGGTTTGGTGGCGATGTGGACCAGGGCGGTAACAGTTGCAGGCGGTAGGTCACCGAGGATAGCGGCGATGCTTGCCAATGCGATCCACGGTAGGACTGTCTCCGGAGTGAGAGAATTGGCGCGTTTGTTCACTGCAATCAAGTAGCGTTTAGCGGCTCTCGTGCCGGTCATCGCGGTAAGCTGCTGTTCCAGCGCTACGCGATACCTTGTGAAGCGGCACCGGCTGTGCTCAGGGTCGAGTCTTTCGTTTATTGCCAGGTCGATGATCTCGTCAATCGTGACGGTAGAAACGGGAGTGTCGTCGGCAAGGATGCGCAGCGCAAATAAGAAATCACGCCCAAGCAAGTCTTCGTATGGGCTAGGTTCGAGCCCGGGATAGATGGCCTGGGCTAGAAGACCGTCGATTTGCTCTGCGTAACCTGCTCCGATCAGGCCGAGCGCTAACAGGATTGGTTCTTTATAGCGGGGGTCGTGGAGGTGGCCGCGCAGCACGGGGGCTCGGTCCGTCGCCGTACCGAGGAGTGCCAGTGCTCGCCCTGCGTAGTACTCCTCGAATGTCAAGTGCATGAACCCATAGCGGCCCGGTGCTCGCTCGACCAGCAGCCCCGTATGGGCTTCGACCTTCTCGATGAAATCCAGCACACCCCGACCAGCCTCGGTATCGAGTGGGTCAGCCGTTAACAGCACGTCCGGGTCCCAGTTGGTGGCCTGATGCGCCGCCCACAGTGGGCCGAGAACCTGAAGCAACTCTGCTCGAGTGGCCGCACCTTCAGGGCGGTTCTGATGCATCCACGCGCCGAGTTCGCTCAGCCACCTATTCAAGGTCGGTTCGTCAGGTAGATCCGCGTCCGCGACTCCTTGAGTACTTCGCCATGTACGGCCGAGGGCAGTGCACACCTCCACGTAGGCTTCTACTCTCCGGTGCGGCAGCCGTCCGCTGGCCCGATGGACCAATACCAGGGCTGTCAGCAGCAGTGGATTGGCAGCCAATCTGCGTACCCCAGCGTTTGCACGTAACGCTTGCTCGATCGCGTTGGCTTCCCGCGTAGCTGCCTCGATGATCGCAGCCTGGCTCTTGTTCGGAGTCTCTGCCTGCTCCACCTGCTGACAGTAGACCTGCAGAAACTGCCCGATCGTGTCTTGATCCATGTCATGCAGCCGCATTGCCGCGAACGGCTTCGGTAACGGAGCGGCCTGATAGCCGGCAATCCGGCTGGTCACCACGAACCGGTTGCCAGACCGACCGTGGGCGGTCACGAAGTTCACAACGGCTGTGACCACTTCGCGGCGGAGCTCCGCTGACGCGACTTCGTCCAGGCCGTCCAGTAGTACCAGGCATCGGCCAGCTTCAAGTTGCTGCTCCAGCATGCTGGCCAGTCCAGGGAGGCGGCACTCCGAGCGTTTCAAATAGTCGGGCAAAAATTCACTAATTCCTACTCGTGGATGCCCTAGGCTGGCATAGTCCCCGATCCGTACATAGATCGGTAGCCGCGCCAACTGTCCCTGCACTGTCTTGCCCTTGAGTACCCCGCGTGCATGGCGTAACGCCATGTACCGCAGCAGCGTCGTTTTACCTGTACCGGGATCACCCAGCACTAACACGTGCGAGGCGTCTCTCACCGCATCCAATACCAGCGCGGGCTGGTCGAAATCGCCGTCGCCGTCGACTGCGAACTTGCGACCGTACTGTGTCTGCAACCGGTCCAGGGTGGTCTCGTACCCAACTGGATCGAGCTGCCCGGCCTCTAGAAGTGCTGCCGCCTTCTGGCGTTCCTGTTCGAACCACGCCCGGGCCCGATCCCCGGGGTGTCGGTCAGGTCGCGCTCGTAGACCGACGAAGACCTTCTCTAGAGGCAGTTGCACCGTGGTGTTACGCACAACACCGGCGGTTCCCACATAGCGATACTGATCGATCAGCCAGCCCAGGTAGCGAACCTGATCGTCGACCGACGATGTGCCCGCCCCCATCGCTTCTGCGATCGAAGTAGCCGCGTCGGCTGTTCGGGCCGCGTCCGCGAGCTCCAATAACGGGTGCAATGCGGATTCGGTGCGAATCTCGCGTGCTAGCGCCTCCAACATCGCCGTGAATGTTGGCCGCACAGCAAAGATTCGATCAAGTCGTTCATCATCCGACCAGGTTGGGCCGAGTGAATCAACCGCCTCTTGCGCGAGTCTGGCCGGGGAGGGAGTCAGGCCTGCCACAAGCACCTTCGACAACTCGTCAGCGCCTTCGTGCTCCCAAAATCCCGCGTTGACGTCGAAGTCTGCCAACTGACGACCGTGGAGCTTCGCGACCTCGGCGAACGCCCGACCCAGTGCGCGTTCCAGCGCCTTCTTCTCCGGGTCGCCCAGCGCCCACTTGCGAGCGCCCTTGGCCGCGACGTCGCCGACCGCTTTACTTAATCGTGACAAGATCGCTTTTGCCAGCGGGGCAACAGTCACCGTCATCAGGTCCACGAGCGAGATTATAGATTCGACGAGTTGATATCACGGGTGTCAGACCAAGCTGGAGGCAGGGTATCGAATATTAATAAATTATTAACTTATTTGTCGTATGCGCGGGTATGCATGCGCGAGAACGGGTCATCTGGGGCGAGGTGGTGATGCTGGGTGTCGCGCACGGGCGGAGGCTATCTATGACTCGAACGCGCTCGCTGACTACTGGAGACTGTGCGACAAGCAGGAGCCGACCATGAGCGGATGCTTAGGAATGGCTCTGCATGCGGATCTTGTACGGGCCGGCACAACGTCGTCAATCCGAGGCGGCAGCTGCGCCTGTATCTCGTTCGCGATTGGTGTCGTGATCGCTCGATCGGGTGTAACTGCGGGAAGAGTGCTAACGAAGTCGCCGCGGCAGTTAGTCCTCCCGAACCGACCGCTTGCTGCACTACTGCTGAGTGGGGGAGGAGGTCGGTGAGTCGTCGAGGCACCGTGGAGGCAGGCCCGACCGGCGGAAGCGTCAGGCTCAGAAAGGAAGCCTGGACGTGACTGCGCCGGAAGTATTGGCAACGCCGCAGGCGGCGGTGTTCGGGGTAGGGATCGCCTTATCGAGCTGTGCGCCTGACCAGCTTGAGGTTGTCCCTGTACGTCGTTACCTCGCTGCTGGCGGGTCGGCGTCGGCACCATTGCAGCGTTACGCCCCGTTGCCGCACTACATCGAGCGTGAGCACGACCGCGCCTTACGCGAGCGGGTTGCGCTCGCGGGCGCTGGGGAGAGTCAGATCGCGACCCTGATCAGCAACTCCACCGCCGGTAAGAAGCGGGCGATGTATCAGGCAATTACCAGCGTCGGGCCGGACGGGGCAGACTCGCTGCTGAGCAACTGGCGAATATACCCCGGAACGAGCCCGGAAGAGCCGGATACTCTGCTGGCCCAGATCACCGCCGTCGCGCCGCGCACTGTTCTGTGGATGCCCGGTGCCGAACGGTACTTCCTGGAGCCAGGTGATGCGGTGGGTAACGCGATCGCCAAGGCATTGCGGGAGCTGCTGGGCGATGTCCGGCGACGCCCCGCGTTGATCCTGTGTGCGATGCGGTCGCGGGCATGGCAGCAGCTGATCGCTCGCCGTGTGCCGGGCGCGTCTGACACATTGCAGCATGCGCGGGCCTTGCTCGACGGGACCGAGATCCTGGTCCCGGATGTCTTCACGGCCGAGGAACAAGAGCGCGCGATGATGTCGGGCGACCCTGTGCTCGCCGACGCGGCAGCGCATGCTCCCGAGCGGTACGTCATCCAGTACCACGTTAGGCGCAACGCTCGACCTGAAAGTGCTCACGATTCCGGTCGGTGCCCTGTGCGCGGGCGCGGCTCTCGGCATCCGAGACCACGTGCACGAGGCGTTCGGTCCGCGTGGGGTCGCGGTGGCGATCGGCTGCGGGACCGGCCTGTCGTGGCTGCTGGGCTCCCCGGCGATCGCGGCAGCTAGCGCGCTCGCCTTCCTTGCCTCGGAAACCATCGACGCGTTCATCTACGCCTCGCTGAGCCGCCGGCGAGGCCGGGCGCTGGCGATGATCGGCTCGAATGTCGTCGGCCTCGCAGTGGACAGCGTCGTGTTCGTCCCGCTGGCGTTCGGCACCTGGGCAGCGGTATCGGGTCAAGTCGCCGGCAAGGCAGCCGCGACTGCACTCGTTGTCGTGGCGCACGCTGCTGCACGGGCGGCTAGGTGTCGGCGGGTGGCTCAATGAGGTTCTACCTGGGAACGCATCAGCCAGCCTGGCTCAGCCGGCAACACGGGGTTCGGCTGCTCGTGTCACATCGTCGTCTCGCCGGCCGCAAGACGATGCCGCGGGCCCACGCACCGTGGGCTCTGGACTCCGGCGGATTCACCGAGCTGACGATGCACGGGCGGTGGCGTACCTCGCCGGAGGCCTACGTCACCGCAGTCCGCCGCTATCAGATGGAGATCGGTCGACTGGATTGGGCCGCGCCCCAGGATTGGATGACCGAGCCGGAGATCCTCGCCCGCACCGGCCTCAGCGTCGCCGGACATCAGCGACGCACCGTCGACAGCTATCTGCTGCTAAGTGAGCTTGCGCCCGACCTTCCGTTCATCCCGGTTTTGCAGGGCCAGACGATCGCCGACTACCAGCGCTGCGCCGATTCATACGAACGCCACGGCGTCGACCTGGCCGCGCAACGACTGGTCGGGCTCGGCAGCGTATGCCGGCGCCAGGGCAGCCACGAGGTCGAAGACATCGTTCGGGTCCTTGCTGCGCGAGGTCTTCGACTGCACGGTTTCGGAGTCAAGACCACCGGGCTCCGGCGCTTCGGCGATGTCCTCGCAAGCGCGGACTCGATGGCGTGGAGCGCTCGCGGCCGCCGCGAACCTGGCTGCGCACCCGGGCACCGAAGTGAGGCGAACTGCCTGCCGTACGCGCTGGCGTGGCGGCGCACCCTCGTCGACAAATTGGCTACCACCCGCCGCGTATCCCGACAGCGGCCGTCGACAAATTGCACACGTCCGCCTCGCGGGCACCCACAAAAACGAAGGCCCGCGGTGTGGTGCCGCCGCGGCCGTCCAATGGCCGAATTCGAGGAGGCATTTCCCATGAGTGAGCAATCGCTGTCGCGTCGAGCCTGGACACCGCGGGAAGTTGCGGCACAACTCGGGATTCCCTACGAGACAGTGCTCGACTTGATTCACAAAGGCAGTATCAATACTCTAAAAGCGGGGCGCTACTACCTGGTTCCTGATTTCGAATTAGATCGCTACCTGCACTCGTGTCATGGATGCTAGCGTCAATGTCGATCACTAATTACCGGCGGTTCAACCGCCGCGTATGCGCACCGTTCAAGGAGTTTTGCTGTGGGCAGGTTGTCGACACCGATAGGCGCCTACGGCGTCATCGCGGTCGAGAAGCTACCCAAAACCAAGAGGCAGGGCGTGCGCTATCGCGCAAGCACCTACTTCAGGACAACCGATGGCTCCCTGCGACGGGTGCGGCGGCAGGCGGTCGGCAAGGACCTGGCCCTCAAGCGGCTGAAAGAAGCTCTCGGGGACCTGACGGAGAAGGCGACCGATGGAGAGATAAGCCGAACGACCCGCTTCGAAGAGGTAATTGCCCTGTACCTCGATGAGTTGGAAGAAGAGGCGAGTCTGGGGAATTTTTCCCCGACCTCTGTTCGGCTCTACCGCAGTGTTCTCAAGAACTGGGCGGCTCCCCCGCTGGGGCAGTTGCAGTGCGGCGAAGTCAGTGTCACCCGCTGCAGCAAGGTGATCAGAGAGGCTCGGAACAAGAAGAGTTACGACACGGCGAAGACCTTGAAGGCTGCGATGTCGGGTGCGTGCGACTATGCGGTCCGGCACGGCGCCATGGAGGAGAACCCCGTCCGGAAGATCGGCCGGATGACGCGCACCGGAGAGCCGAAGAAGGTGGAAGCGCTCACCGCCGAACAGCGCGTCGACCTTCTCGCCAAGCTACGTGCGTACGCACTGACCCGCCAAACCGACGCCCGCGGCCGACTCCTCGGACCGCGCGGCCAGCTCTGGCTGGACCTGGCCGACCTGATGGAGATCATGCTCGCCACCGGCGTCCGGATCGGCGAAGCGCTGGCGATCCTGGGTACCGACATCGACCTCGACGCCAAGACCGTGGGGGCGACCCACCACATCATCCGCGTTGCGGGAGCCGGCCTGGTCCGCCGTCCCCAACGCAAGGGCAACCAGGACGAGCTCCTCCTCGGCATACCGGCGTGGGCTCTTCCGGTTCTGCGGCGACGTAAGGTCGCAGCTGGAAGCGGACCGATCTTCGCCTCATTCGCTGGCGGCTTCCTCGACCCGTCGAACGTCATCAACCGACTCGGCGAGGCGGTAACCGCAGTGGGGTACGAGTGGGTCACCAGCCACGTTTTCCGTAAGACGGTCGGCACCGTCCTCGACGAAGCGGGCCTGCCGACCACGGCGATCGCCGACCAGTTGGGCAACAGCCGACAGGTCGCCGAGCGCCACTACCGCAAGCGCCGCGTCGCCAACCCAGGAAACGTCGCTGCACTCGAGGGCATGCTGCCTGATGCCAGCAGCACCTCGGCCCGCGAACGTCTTACATAGGGTTCGTAGGCAGATCATATCTCTTACGCACAAGTGGTATCGGTCTCAATCGTCGTCGCGCCGACTTAGCTCTGGACGCACCATGCCTTAGTAAGCCGACGTCCGCGGCACGTTAGAAGGTGCGCCATCTCCGAGTTCGAAGAAGTGCAGGCGCCCTATTTTGCACCCATCAGCGCGGCAGCGGCGAGCTTCGCCATCTCCTGTTCGAGCACCGCAATGAATAGCTCCTGCTTGCTCCCGAAGCACGAGTCGTCTCATTAGCGCACGACAGTCACGTAGAGACGGTCCCGAACCCGCGCCCTGGTGACGGCGGCCACCGCGCCCTTACTCTTCAAGTGGGTGAACAACTTCTGGTGCGCGTCGTCGGCAGGCACATCGAACTTGTTCTTGACGCGGGTCTGCAGGAAAGAGTACGGCTCACCGAGCTCACCGAGCACGCCAACGACCTCCTCGGCCGGCGGCAGCGGCGACCGGACGGTGAGCAACCGGACAATCAGGTCGACGTCCCTCGTGGCCGCCGCGATCCGGGCGAGCTGGTCCGGAGGAAGTTCGAGCTGCTGGCCCAACGCGTAGCGGCCGGCCGCCGCGAGCGCGGGAGTGTCAGCGTCCGGGACGTACGCCCCCAGAGCGCCGACAACCTTGTCCCGGGCCACCACTGGGACCTCACTGCTGCGCAGGAACTCAACGACGAAACCGCCGACCAGTTCGGGCGTCAAGAAATCCGTGAAACCCGAAGACTTCGTGATAGCGGGACCGATGGCCGGCCACCCGGCTTCCTTGAACCTCAGAAATGATTCGAACGAGTCTTCGACGAGATGGTGCTCGAGCAAGAGGGCGAAGAGACGACTCTTCTCGGGTTCGATCTCCGAGGGCGCCAGGTACTCTGCGAGCTGAAGGCTTTCTACCAGCTTGATGCGTTCGCCGGGGTCCGGAATCACCCCCGCGGCGTTGAGGATCTCGACAGCAACGTGCGCGCGATCTGCCTCCTCCTCGTCGGTGACCAGGATGCGCCCCACCTCGGTGATCGAGGCGGCGAGCTCTTCGTCGATCTTGCCGGCTACATCGACGTAGGCCATGACGTTTCGGACACTCGGCTCGAAGAGCCGGTGCAACGCGAGGTCCTGCCAGCACGATGTCGGGACGGCGTCCAGGCGTTCTAGCCGGCTGCTCGGCGCGGCGAGGGAGATCAGGCGCTGTACCTGGTCGTTCCCCCACGTCTCCGGCACCGTGGTGAGGACATCGACGAGCGTCTCTTGGGCGATAACAGCGTGTTGCGTCGCGACGTCGTCCTCGACCGCGCTCAAATACCTGTTCGGCCTGTCCAGACAGAAGTTATAGACGTCCGCGTTGTCCCGGATTAGGTCGAGGCTCACCGCCCCGTCGGCTTCCATCGCCGCTCGCAGGTTGTCCGCGGTGATCTGGTAGAGCCACTCTTCGACAACTTTTCTTCGCATGTCGTCGCTGATCTTGGCCAGGTCGGGGAACACGATGCCGGCTTCTTGGATGAACTCGAGGACTTTCACGCGGATCGGAAGCGGCTGCGGGTTAGTGAAGACCGCCATCGCCTGGTAGTGGGCGGTGAGGAAGTCCCGCACCTCGTCGCCGAGTTCGTAGGCGTGGCCACGGACCGCGTCCCGGAGTGCAGCATCGACGAGTCCGGGACGCAGGCGTTCGGGTACTGCTTCGTCCTCGACGAGCGAAGTGAAGATCGGCGACCAGCCGATGCTGCTCAGCCTGGCCGCGAACTTCGCAGGCCAGGTGCCGAGGGTGAAGTACCGCCGGAGCAACGCCTCCGCTCGGTCGTCGAAAGTGCGGGCTACGGATCGCGCGATATCCGCCGCTCGCTCGTCATCGTTGTCGAGGAGGTAGTCCAGCACGTCCACGTTGTAGGCACTGACCGTCCGGACGAACTCCGGTGGAGCTTCGGCCAGGAGGTTCTCGACCGCCGCCGGACCGGAGAACTTGTATTCGACGTTCGGTGTGTTGGTCTGCACATGTTGCACGATGAACGTGGCGACGTCGGCTCCGGAGAACCGGCCGTAGAACTGAGCCGCGTACAGTGCGAAGTTGCGATCCAGGTGCCCGTTCACAACGAGCGCGACCGCCAGCTTCGAGCCCATCGTCTTCTCCACGATGTGCGCGAACGTCGTGCCCTCCCCCGCGGGGACGGTGAAGCGGGTGTCGGCGGCAAGCTGCGCGAAGTCGGCACCCCGCAGGAAGGCGATGTCCTTATCAATCTGCTGGATCGCGGCCTGGGTCTCGTGCTCGTTGACATCGGCCCAGCGATCGGCATCGGCGGCTTCCGGGAAGAGTGCTAGAATGCGACTGTCTCCCAAGGTACCGAGGTCGTACTCCTGTCCAGCCTTTTTTTCGGACGAAGCATGGATCACAATCCTGTTCGCTTCCGTCGCAGCGCGCCAGAAATCACAAGAACGGACTTCGTTTTCTGAGCACCAATCGGATCCCGCCAGAAACTTGACATACCGCCAGTTTCTGACAGCCGGGTTCGGCGAGAGTTCTCTGAGCATCTGTCCGACTGTGACGAGGCGATCACCGAGCCGCTCAGCCAGTGGTCCCATCTTCACCGGCCGGGTCGACTCTTCGAGCAACTCTCGCTTTCGCCGTTCACGGTCGTCGATCGCCGCTGCCACCAGTTCCTGACGGCGGGCGTACAGGTCATCGAGCGCACTGCCGCGACGCGCGATCTCCTCGAAGTCCCTGAGGTGGATGTTCTTGTAGACGACCAACGCGAAGAGGTTGCTCGGGATCAGTCCTGGGGCGGTCTGGCCTTCAACCAGCAGCCGTTCTGCGAAAACGATGTACTCGTTGTAAATGTTCTTCAACAGCCGCATGTCTGTGATGTGCTGGGCGACCAGGGTGATGAGTTCGCGGTCGATGCCGGTGATCTTGCCCGCGGTCAGCAGGTCCGAGAGCAGCTCACGGGCGTTGCGATGGGAGATAAACGGCACGACTGGGATGACGATGTCGAAGAACTTGGTGCGGTTGGCTCGCACCGTCTCGGCCTGGGCCGCGTCCATCTCATCCGGCTCGGCGCCGAAGCCCAGCTTTTCGAAGAGGCTGTCCTTAATAGCGTAGACGAACCGGAGCGGTTTTTTCTCCTCGACTCGCGTGGCCGTGTTGTTGAGCAGGGTGTTGAGCTCGCGCAGGGCTTCGAAGATGTGCGGGTCGTCGAACCGGTCCAAGTCCTCGAAGACGACGACCTCGGGCAGTTCGGTGTCGAAAAAGTAGACGATCTCTTCCAGGTACTCGTCGAAGTACGTCGACAAGCGCTGTGTCAGCTTCACCGCGGCGCCCGCCGCCGAGACGTCCGAGACGACGAAGCGGCCGTAAATCACGATCCGCAGGGTGGCTAGCACGAGGACCGCGAGAGCTGCGAAGCCGGCCCCGGACAGCACACCGAGCCATCCGTTGTGACCGGGCCCGGTGCCGGCGAGGTGAGGTAGCAAGCCGAGTAACCCTAGTGCGCCGGTGATGACCCCGACCGCACCCATAGCTTCGAGCGTCGCGCGCTTCTTGGACAGCGGGACGATGCGGTTGAAGCGCGAGTACGGAAGCCTGCGGGGTGACGCTCGGTACAGGAGCTGCTTGACGAGCTCCTTCTGGATGCGGTTGGTGAGCGTCTTAGGCGTCTCCTTCGGACCTGTGTCCTTGGTGTCCACGTCCTTGGCGTCCGGCCCGAGCGTGGAGATCGCGATGCGCATCGCGCCGGGACGACCGGTCACGAATTCGTCGAGCACGCTCGACTTGCCGGTGCCGTACCGACCAGTGAGCGCGATGTTGAGGTTCTTCGCGTCCTCGACGGCTTCTCGCAGGTGCCTGACGTAGGTCTTGTGTTGCTCGGCTACATACGCCGGAGCCAGTGTCTGCAGGCGTAGGCCAGGGGGAATGGGCGGAGCATCGTCTGTGGTCTTGTCGTCGTCGGTCATCCCTGGGTCCTTACCTGCTCGGTGCTTGCCGGCCGGCACCCGCTTCACGACTGCCGGACAGCTGGATCTTCCGGCCGGGAGGGAAGTCCGCTCCCCGAGACACGCCGGACCGATCGGGTTTCGTTGCATCGAGAACTGATCCAGGAAACCGCGCGTGATCACGTGTTCCTCGTGAGCTTCTGCACCGATCATGAAAACCTGCCTCGGGTGTCACTCTGCCAAGGTCTCCGGTGGCCACCGGACGGTCGACTACGGGCAGCTCGCGCGCAGGAATGCCGCGCTCGCCTCGGGGCTCGCGGTCGCCCCCGGGGCGAGCCTGCTGATCCACGTCGGTAACCGGGTTACCTTCGCGCAGTACATGCCGGCCGTGCTTTGTGCGGCCGCCATCGTCGTGTCGGTGGGTGTGCTGTGGATTGCGGCGGAAACGGCTGCGGTGGCGGAGGGTTTGGGCGCCGACGTCTTGGTGACCGAGGTGGGCGCACGCGGAAGTCGCCGGGATCGGCGCCTCGGAAGGTGTGATCATCCGGGCGGCGAAGCTCGACCTCGGCCCGACCCGCGCCGCCGCCGAAGCCGGACGCGAACGCCGCGACGCCCTCGGGCTGCTGACCGGGGACGCCGCCGGGTAGCGCCTGCCGACGCCGGTCGAGGCCGCGGCGATGACCGAGCTGGTCGCGGCCAGCAACGCCGACGCCGAACCGGTGGACGCCGAGACCGTCGACAACACGGCGGCCGGGTCGATGCCGGAGGTGCTGGCGTTGCTGGCCGACGTCATCGGCGAGGACGAGACCGGGATCGTGGTCACCGCCGACCTCGCCGAACGGATCGGGTGGGACCCGAATACGCTCGGGGAAGCGTTGCGACGCTTGGAAATCCGTGCGCCCGGCCATCTCGGCAGCGGATCGGTGGGAGCAAGTACCCGGTGTCGGTGCAGCACGTGGACGCGATCGTCGAGCACGGCGACGGCAGTTGACACATGAATCATGTGTGTCGTGGCTGGACCGGCTGACCGAACCTTCAATCACCGTGGTGGGTCGGCACAGCCGCGCCGACCCACCACGCGGACGTGCAGCTTCGGCATAACGCGGTGACCAGCTGCAACAACCCGGCGTGCGGGCGTGCGAGCCAATCTGGGAGGTCCGCACACACCCGCACTCGGCGCGGTCGCGCGCCCGCTGCTCGGACAGGCGTCACACGCGTGATCACGGAACCCCTTAGGGGAAAAAGAGCTTTGCGGCCAGACCGGCCAGAGCCATAACCCCAGTGAAAACCGCGGCGGTGGCACCCCCGCACACCACAATCAGCGCCGAACCCGTAAGGCCGGCGAGGTAGCAGATGGCGACTGCGCCGGCCCCGCCGATCGCGCTCAGGACGAGCGCGACGAGCGTCACCAGAGCCAAGAAGATCAGTTTGGTTTTCATACGCCCTCACATGTTCACGGCGCGCCGCATCTTGGGCTGTTCGCCTTCACCGCTATAGACGAAGGCCGTGAGGGGAAATTCTGCGTCGCGGGATGATAAGGAGAGTGGCCCTGGCCATCGGCCAGGGCCACTCCCTCAACCTGCACGGATCAGCTCACTTTGAGCGATCCGTGTCCCCCAAGGTTGCAGTGGTTCGATCCACAGTGCGGATCAGCACCACATGACGGTCCGTAGCGCATCCCGAGTAGGCGTGAGCCCGAGCGCTCGGAAGGTGTTCCAGACTGCCACTGTCAGCACGGTGAGGATCACAGCGGCGACGACCCCTGACGTTGACATCATCATCAAGGCCATCGCACACGCGATCCATACCGATACGTGCTTGCGCACTTTTTCCTTCTTGCGCACTGTTTCCTTTCTTGTTCGTAGGGTCAGTTGGGTCCTGTTCCGAGTTGGTCATGTGCCATGCGTCGGGTGTCGTAGCGGACCGCCGCTTGGTCCTAGAGTCGTGCGGTTGCACGAGGCGCCACCTCGCCGCACATCTCATGCTCAGCGCGGGCTGAGCCACACCCATGTCGGCATCCCTCCTTACCTGTATCAACCTCGATATCCAGGTCGGGTTGAGACTTATCGGGTCGTCGTGCATCCGCGGGGAGTAGTCCCCCCGGCGGGGCCGGCCGCGCGTGCGCGACCGGCCGCCGGAGCGTCTCCCGGGAACGGATCTTCGTCCGAGGTCGCCCTCCTCGCTGTCCGGTAAACCCGGGCAAGGAAGGCTTCCTCGTCGAAGTCCGCTACCTCTGCCTTGAAGGACTCGGCGTCCCGGAGCAGCCGCTCTTCAACGCTCAAACCGCCTCCTCCGCAAGTAGTTCGCGCAGTCGGTCGAGAACTGACTGGTGTCGCTTGAACGCTTTACTCCCAGTCAGCCCCGTCGCTTCACGAACAGCTTTCTCGATGTTGAAATCTCGGTAGTACCTGAGATAGATCAGCATCTGATCTTCCACGTCGAGTTCCCGGATCGCCAGACGCACATCCATGTGAGACGCGATGCGCTCCATGCGGTCGTCGGCCCCGAAAAGCTTGCTACTGTCGCCTTCGGGAATGGGAACTTCCGCTCGGTTCGACCGCGATCTCGCGACGCGCCCGCTGCTGACAGCGGCGTTCGCGACGCATCGCCGGAGATATGCCTGCACGTTACCGATCGACGCCAGCTTCGAGGGCTCCGTCTTCAGCAGACTGACGAACACATCGTGTGCCAGGTCTTCCGCGTCGCGTTTGCTCCGGCAGAAGTACAGGGCACAGCTGTAGATCTCGCTGACATTCTCATTGAGTAGTTGGTGTGATTTCTCTTCGAGCTCGGCCAGTGACTCGTTGCTCAACGGTCACCACCCGAGTTCGGCCGTGGCTGGCGGGAACCCCGCCGCCCTGCGACGACGTCGCAGGACCGGTGCTCAACCTCGTGCTCGTGCCGTGGCGCATGCGACGAAGCGTGTTGAGCGGACCCGTACACGCCGGCCGCAGCACTGCTGCAGACCGGACGGCTCGTGCAGGGACGGTTGTCCACCCAGGTCTCCCTTCGGTGTAGCCCCGCCCCACCCCCGCGGATGAAGCCGGGGTTTGGTGCTGCCCTTGATGACGAAGCGACCTAGCCAGGATTTCTCCCGGAACACACCGAGTGTTACGCAGGTCACATCTAGAGAGTGCGAGGCGACGTAGGAGACACCTTCAAGAGACGCAGCAGCCCTGCTTCGCAGCCGCCTGACCGGGGGCTTGGTGTCACTTATTCGATACAGGCACCGTTGACCACGTGGAATCGTGCGAGTTTCGGGTTCGGCTGCCCCGCGACGTACCGCCAGCCCGGTACGCGGCGATCGTGCACGCCGTCGCCGGGGTGCTCGACGCCGCCGGTCTGGTCGCCGGATCATCGATCTTCGTGAACCACGTAGCCCGTGATGAGGACCTGAACGAAGCGTTCGACCAGTTCAGCGCCCTGTACCCGTGGAACGACGGCCGACGCGCTCGTCGCCGATGGCGCCGGGGTGCCGGCGGGCAGCCAGCTCGCGTCGCGGCTGAACCTGTCGAAGCCGGTTGCGAACGACGTCCGCGACTTGATGAAGAAGCTCGCCACCGGCGACACGAAGCTGGTCGTCGGCGAGCCGGAGCCGGTCGCCGACCCGGTTGTGCCGATGCTGAGCCGCGCGCTGTAGTCCGAGCACCGTGATGCCCTTCGCGCGACGTTGCGCGGGGGCCTTGTTCGGCCTCGACGGTGTCACCTACGAGATCGACCTGTCATGACAGAACGCGCGAACAACTTGTCTACGTCGTGTTCGCGAACACTTCGTTCGTCTGTCTTCCCGCAGGTCAGCGCATGATTCGGTGGCCGCTCTGTGCACGGCCGCTGGACCCAGGATCGGTGAACAGTGATAGTGATCAGCGAAGCGGCGGGGAATTCGCATTCACCGTTGCTGGTGAGACTTCAAGGTCTCACCACCCGAGCCTTCTGCAGGGGTTGCGGTCGCGCTTCGGGGATCGGTGGTCGTGAATGCAGACTCGGCCACCAGCGGTTTTCGATCAGGTGTCGACCGGGTCGAATGCCGGGCTGCGGGCTCCGGGTGCCTTCCAGGTACCCCGGGGCCCGAGTTCGTTTCGGGGGCACCGGTGGTCGCCAAGTCTCACCGCCAGTCTCACCTCCCGGCCCGACGTTCGCTTCGTTCGTCCCGTCGTTGCGGTCGCATCGTGAACACTTTCCGTGGCCGGACTTCGTGACCACTATGGACTTGTTCTTCCGGGACCGGGCAGACTTTCGTCGTGCTCCGGACGTTCCGGGCCACCGCGTGACCAGGGCTGCACCCTGAGAGCCCGGTGCCGATCTCCCAAGACGACCGCAACCCCGTTCGAGCCGTTCCCCGGTGATCCGGGGGTGGCGCACCGCAGCCAGCGGCGCGGCGCCCCGGGTGCCGGTTCTTCCGGTTCGAAGAAAGTGAAGGCCAACGTGATGTACCGGGTGCCGTCCCTCGACGGCGCTGCACACCCGCCCGACGGCCCCGGCCGCTTGGACGGGAAGTCGTCGGGCTGTACCTGCCCGCACACTCCGGGGGCGGTGTCCCCGCAGGAAAGCCCATGGACCAGGGTCGCGATGTTCGCAACGTCGGTCGCGGTGCTGATGATGCTGTACTTCAGCGGCGTCGAGTTCTTCACGGCGCTCGGCTGGGCGGCCACCGGGACCGCCTCGCTGCTGAGCATCTGCTGGGGCCTGCCTCGGGTCCCCGGGCTGATCGGCCGTTACAAAGTCAGCCGGCGTCCTTCGCCTGCGGATCCAATCATCATCCCTGACCAGGGACGTTCGTGATGAGCCGCCGGTCCGAGGGCTCCGCGCTTTCGGCCGGCGTCGCCGCGTCGGTGTCGCTGAGCGGCACCGGCGCGGGGGCGTTCGGCCAGCGGGAGCTGAAGCTCCCGCTGATCGCCGCGGAGACCCCGGTCGAGTTCCGGGCGCTGCTCGGTGAGATCCGGAAGGCGGCTGGCGGCATGTCGTTCGGCCAGATCGCGGCGAAGACGAGGATGGCGCGCAGCACGGCCTTCGCGCTGACGGACACGAAGCGGTTGGGACTGCCGACGCGTGACCTGGTGATCTTGTACGTCACGGCGTGCGGGCTGTCCAAGCAGCAGGTCGGCGAAGTCGCCGAGTTGTGGGACGAACTGGACGCGAAGCCCGTGAAGACGGTCGAGGAGTCGCTCGCGAAGCCTCTCCCGGTCGAGGTCGAAGCCGAGATCGTGCCGATGCGCACAGCACCGGCACCACTGGTGCCGGTCCGGCGCCGCACTCCGCGCAGGGGCACAACCGCCGAAGTAGTGCTGCGGGCGCTGCGCAGCGATCGCGAGAACCGGCGTGCGCTGCGGCTGCTGTGGCCGCTCGCGTTCGTGGCCAGCGTGCTGATCGCCGGCCTGACGGTGATCGCAGTGATCGTTCCGGGTGCGGCCCAGGCGCTGGGCACGTTCTTCGCGGTCACTACCGCGGTCGGAATCGTCATCGGCCTGATGGTGGCGAGGGTGCGATTCGACAGGCAGTTGGCTGAACGTCGGGGTGAGGCGGCAGGGGCGTCCCGACCACCGGGCGCGTAACGCGCCCGGTCACCGGACGTCTTTCAGGTAGCGGCATCACACCGCGGCCGACTCGTCGGCGGGCCTCCCCCCACCCGCCGACGAGTCGGCTACCCGTTCGGCCACGTGGTCCGCATCGCTCGGCGACGACGCGAGGCGGCCGTGTTGCGGGCGACAGCCTTCGTGCGCGAAAACCCCGGTCAGGCTGGCTGCCTGATCCAGGGCTTTCGTGCTGCGCTGTCCGACCTGGCGGGCCGGTTCAGGTACGGGGTTCGGGGTTATCGGCGTGGCGGCCGCGTCGCCTATGAAACACGCGCGTCGGCGATCCGGGACCGCAAGCGCCACTTCTGCATGCGGAGATCAACCGAATGCAGCGTGGGAACCCACGGCACCTCGACACCGGGCAGTAGTCGCCAGGCCCGCGTTGCGCGAAGCCGGTGGCGTCGTCGGCGACCGCAGGGCGGACGCGCTGGCGGTGCCTGACTGTCGAACTAGGGGCGATTTAAGGGCGAAATTGCAGGTCGAACGACGTCGACTGACGTCGGCTGAGAGCATGAGCGATTGCAAACATCCCAGCTAGATCGACTGACGTCGACTCGAAACCACTCGAACCAATAATCCGGAGGGTTCTTGGTTCGAGTCCAAGCGGGGGAGCAAAGCCCAGGTCGACGACCTGGGCTTTTTGCTGCCTAGGGCTAGGGGCGTTCTCCTGTCCATCTTGACGATCGTCCAAGGTTGGATTGGCCGTCAACGCCCGTCCACGGCGATACGTGGGCCGGCGTCGTGGCGTTGCGGCATGGCGTCCTGTTGGCGACGCTCTAGCCGTTTGGGTAGGTCGATGGCCTCCTGCGGCTGGCCGGCCACTGGCAGGGGGCCGACGGAGGGCCAAGGGGTGCGGGGCGAGTAGGGGGCTCGTGTACCCAGAAAGTCCTCGGCTCCGCTACGACTCGGCGTTCTCGTTGCGGACTGCGTCATCTGGGGTGGTGCCTCAACTGATTCGGTAGAGGTGACCCTCCTGGACGGCGAGAACGACGAGTGGCGAGTTTGTCGGACCTGCTGTCGCCTGCCAAGACGTGGCGCCTGCGGGGGCTGTTGAGCTCTGAGTGGCAGTCAGGGGTAGTCCGGTGATGCCGCCGCCGGTCACCGTGCCCGTGGAATCGGTCATGAGGATGCAGCCTGGCGGAGTTCCGTTGAGAACGGCCCAGCCGGTGATGATGGTGTCTGCGCCGGCGGTGGGGGAGTCCGTCGCCCCGTGGGCGGTCCCCGGGCCGTCGTGCGGCATCGGTTGTGCGGTGGCGAGGTCGACGTGGCTACCGAGTTCGGTACCGCCGCAGCCGAGGGTGAAGTCGTCGTTGAACGGGTACGCCCGCAATGCGCGAGCGGCGGGTGCGGCGCCGCGTTGGATGTGGAGGGCGTCCAAGGCGGCGGGCGCGTCGACGCGAAGCGCGATGGCGGACAGGGTGAGCGGTGCGTAGCTACGGCGGACTTCATCGGCTTTGCCCCCGCCGATCGCATGCGTGGTCAACGCGAGGGTGACGATGCCGGCGACAAGATAACGCTGTGGCCACTGTGGACGGTGCAGGGGCATCAGGACGAGCAACGCGATGGTGGCGAGTGCGGCGACGAGTACATAGCGGCTGATGAGGCCTACGTTGCCTCCCGGGACGTTCGTCGTCGTCCGGCCGAGCGCGAGCATCAATCCCAGCGCGAAGGCGTAGCAGGCCAATCCCGCCCATCCGGCGTCTGCAGTGGCCGACTCGCGTAGGCGGTCCCCGATCGTCCGGTTGAGCAGCAAGCCGAGCAGTGTGATCGTCAGGCCACCCGCGATCACCGCGACGACGGCGATGTCCACTGACCACAATCCGCCGACGGCAGCGGCGACGACGGACAGACGTCCGTCCGGGTCGAACGCGGCCGTCGCCCCTGACTGTGTCCCGGCGGGTTTGGTGAGCCACCACGCACCGACGATCACGACGCCTGCCGCCGCCGGGATCACGATCCGTGGTAGGGATTCCTTGCGCAGCCACATGATGAAGGCGACCACGAACCAGATCGGCAACGCTGCTCCGAAACTGAGACACGCGACAACGGCGGCTCCTGAAGCGAAGGCGAGGCGGCCGCGGTGGGCGCAGGCGATCGCGATCGTGCAGAAGGCCACGGCGGGCACCCAGCTGATGCCGTTCGTGCCCTGCAGCCACAGTTCGGTGGCGTGGGAGCTGAACAGCAGCCACGCCATGCCCGCGGTCAACGCACCGCGGGCTGTTGGTGAGAGCTGTCGCGGCAGCATCGAACGCAGTGCCGGCACCGCGACGGCCAGCAGAGCGATGGTCAGGACCGTCAGGACGCGGTTGTCACCGCCGAACCACGCCGCGTCCGCGTAGAACAGCAGCGAAGGTACGACGAACGGCTGGTCGAGGTGGTAGGTGAACACCTGGCCGAGCAGGAGGTTGCCGCTGTCGTCGGTGATCTTGGCGAAGACGTGCCAGTAGTCGAGCAGCACGTGCATCCGCGGCGCGCGCACCGCGGCCAGCAGGGCCAGGCCGACCGGGACGGCCGCGAACAACCACCACGCGACCACGCTCGGCCGCCACGACGCGCGGTCGCGGGCCGGCGCGGCGATGCGCGGGATCGGCGCGGTGACGTCCGGCCCCTGGGTCTCGGCGAGCGCTGGCTGGGTCATGGATCTCCTGCCGGAACGGATGGCTGCGGCCCGGCGACGGCGGGACCGGCAGGCATCGTAACCGGCGGCGTCGGCGCGCCTACAAGGCGGTGACCTGGACCTTTACTGGATCGGTGATGGCTTGGCAACTGTGGGTCTCGTCTCACCGAACCTGTGTAACAGCTGTGAATCCTCGCCGATGATTGCTGCGGGTGAGGGACGAGCACTTCCCGACCCCTGGGCAGACCGGGCACGAGGTGCGCGGCGAGCCGGGCAAGACCCCGCGGCGGCAGCTGTGTCCCGCGGGGCCATTGGGGGCGACCTCGGCGGGGTGCCGGGGTCGCCGGGGGAGGTACTGGCGTGCTGCGTTTGTCGCGTCCTGTCCATCTGGTCCGCTGGGTCAGGGCACTCGTGCTCGTCCTGACGATGACCCTGCTGCTCGGCAGCACCGAAGCGATCGCGGCACCGCCGCGTTTGACCGAGGCGCCCAAGCCGATCGACCCGCGTGAGGTCGGCCTGCTGCCATCGGCCACACCTGCGCCGGTGGCCCCGCAGGCGCCGTCGAAGGCGGATTTCGCAGCACTGAGCCGGTTGGATGGCGGGGCGGGCAAGCACTTCGATCCGCAGCGCTCGACGCCGGTGTCGCGGACGATGTTCACCACCGAGTACGTCAACGCCGACGGCACGCACTCGGTGCGGCAGTCGAACCAGCCGATGAACGTCCAGGACGAGCGCGGCCAGTGGCAGCCAGTCCAGACCACCCTCGAAACGGACCCGGCGACCAAGCGCGCCGACGCCGACAGCCACCCTCTGAGCCCGTCCCTGGCCACCAAGGCCAACGATGCCGCGGTGTTGCAGGTCGAGTCCGGTGGGCACACCGCCGGCTTGGCCCTGGACCAGGCGGCTCCGACGGCGGCTGCGGTGAAGGGCGACTCGGTCACCTACCCCGAGGTCGCCGCCGGCACGGACCTGGACTACGAGGTCACCCCGGGCGCGGTGAAGGAGACGATCAAGCTCAAGCGGCCGCCGGCCGACGGGCGGTCGTCGTGGAAGTTCAAGCTCACCACCGGCGACTTGACGCCGAAGCTGGAGAAGAACGGCTCGGTCACTCTGGCGGACAAGGCCGGTTCGGCGAAGATCGTGCTGCCGCCGATCGAGACCTGGGACTCCGCGGGCCACGGTGAGACCGCTCCCGCGATGACCGGCGGTACCTACACCCTGGACAAGGCCGGTGCGGACTGGTGGCTGACCGTCGCGGTCGACCCGAACTGGCTGCGCGACCCCAAGCGCGTCTACCCGGTGTCGGTCGACCCGACCTTCACCTACGGCGTCACCGAGTCCCACTCCTACCGCTCCGACGGCACGAACTGTGACGCCTGTGGCCTGCGGATCGGCAACAGCCAGGCCAAGGGAGACACGTACAACCGCAGCGTCTTCCACATGGACTACTCGCCGCTGTTCGGCAAGACCGTGGTCGGCGCGCGGATGGACCTGGCCCGCAACACCAGCGTCGTCGGCTCGTTGAAAACGTGGAACGCGAACCTCTACCACGCGTCGGCGTTCAACTACAACGGCGTCGGCGGCTACATGACCAGCGCCCTCGTCGGCGACGTCGGCAGCTTCGTCGGCGAAGGCATGACCGGGTTCATCCGCGACCGCGTCAACGCCCGCGACGGCTCGGTCTTCTTCATGATGATCGGCGCCGAAAACCCCGGCACCTGGACCTACAAGAACCTCAACGCCACCCTGACCGTCGACACCGGCTCCCCAGCTCCGGCTGCCACGCTGGTCGGTCCGGCGGACGGCACGGTGTCGACGTCGCTGACCCCGACGCTGTCGGTCAACCCGGTCACCGACCCGGACGGTGAGCAGGTCAAGTACTGCTTCCGCATCGCCACCGGCGCCGACGCCAAGTCCGGCGTCGTGGTCGAGTCCGGCTGCCTGACCACCCCGACATGGACGGTCCCGGCCGGAATCCTGCAGGACGGTGTCGCCTACACGTGGCAGGCGATGACCTACAGCGGTACCACGACGATCACCCCTACCTGGGTCGGCCACTTCAAGATCGACCAGCGCATCGGTGATCACGGCCCAGCTCCGACCGACGACGTCGGCCCGGTGACCGTGAACCTGGCCAACGGCAACGTCTCCACCGGAGAGCAGACGCCGGCGTTCACCACCGTCGGCGGTAACGCCGGCTTGAATTTCGCTTACAACTCGCAGCAGGTCGAGAGCAAGGGGCTCAAGGCGTCCTACTTCTCCGATCTGTCGCATAACGGGATCATCAGCGACGCGCAGCAGCCGGTGCTGGTGCGGACTGAGCCGCAGGTCAACGTCGACTGGGGTACCGATTCGCCGTTCGCGCCAGCGTTGCCCGCGGATTGGTTCGTCGCCCGGTGGGAAGGCTTCTTCCAGGCTCCAGTCACCGGTACGTACCAGTTCGCCGGGGTGCACGACGACGGTGGCACCGTGTGGATCAACGGTGCCAAGGTGTACGAGGTCAATACCGCGAGCGATGTGAACTGGACCCAGTCGACGAGCGTCTCGCTGACCGCGGGCCAGCGAGTGCCGATCAAGGTGGAGAACGCCGAAGCGACTGGCGCGGCGAAGATGCGGCTGTTCGTCCGCACCGCCGACAGCACCGCCGTTGCCCCGCAGATCGTCCCCGCCGACTGGTTGTTCACCTCGGACCTGCCGGTGCTGCCTCAGGGCTGGACGCTCTCGGCCGACCTCGACGGCGATGGCTCGAGCTACACCGAGGCGAAGGTCACGGATCAGAACATCGTCCTGACCGACGCCACCGGCGCCAAGCACACCTGGACGAAGAAGAGCACCGGCGGCTACACCCCACCGGACAACGAGGACGGCGTCCTCGCGCTCGACACCGCCGGCAAGATCACCGTGACCGACGGCGGGGACGTGTTCGTCTTCCGTGCCGACGGCAAGCTTGAAAGCCAGTCCGCCAGCACCGATTCGAAGAAGCCCGCCACGCTGCAGTACGTCTACGACGGCACTCCATCGCGCCTGCGCGAGATCAAGGACCCGGTCTCCGGCCGGTCGCACGTACTGCACTACAACCGGGTCGGCGACGACTGCTACGGCGGCACGACCCCGCCGCCCGGTGCCCAGGCACTGCCGCCATCGCAGATGCTGTGCCGCATCAGCTACTGGGACGGCACCGAAACCCGCCTGTGGTACGTCGGCGGCCAGCTGGGCCGGATCGAAGACTCGGGCTCGGAGATCACTGACTACGGCTACGGCTCGAACGGCCTGCTCGGCGGCGTGCGCTCCAGCCTGGCCAACGACTGGATCGCCGCGGACCCGGCGAACCGCAAGGTCAGCGAAGGTGACCTCACCACTGTCGTCACCTACGACACCGGCACCAAGCCAAAGGCCACCAACATCAGCTTGGCGGTCGCCGCGGTCGGCAAGCCCCGTGAAGCCACCGGCTACCGCTATGACCCGGCCAACCGCACGACCTACCTCGACACCGCGGGACTCTCGCCCGCCGTCGGGTTTTCCGGGAAGGTCACCTACGACGAGGCCGACCGCGCGGTGTCCACAACGGATAGTGCAGGCCGGGTATCAACGCAGGAGTGGGGACCCAAGGACCTGCCGCTGTCTACCACGGACCCGGCGGGCCGCAAGGCCACCACGGTCTACGACTACGCCGACCGTCCGGTCGATTCCTACGGCCCGGCGCCTGCGTCCTGCTTCACCGGTCGGCTGCCGAGTGGTACGTGCCCCGGCGGCATGGCCCACGGCCACAACGCCTACGACGAGGGCATCGACGGACTCGCCGTCTCGTGGTATGACAACGACAAGCTGTCCGGCGCGCCGAAGGCCTACACCACCGGGCTCGGCACGGCCGACGGCTCGTTCGTCAAGAACTGGAACAGCGACGCACCCGCCAACGGTCTGCCCGCGGACCACTTCTCGCTGCGCGCCACCGGGGACATCGTCTTCCCGGCCGCCGGCGACTACACCCTCCGGCTGCTGGCCGACGACGGCGTGCGGGTCTGGGTCGACGACCAGCTGGTCATCGACGACTGGATCAACACCACGGCGAAGTGGCGCCAAGGCGTCGTGCACGCCGACACGGCCGGGCAGGCCAAGCGGATCCGCGTCGACTACTACGAGTTCGACCTGACCGCCCAGCTGGAGCTGCACTGGACCACGCCGTCGGGCACCCAGCAGCCGGTGCCCGGTACGCAGCTGCGCCCGCGCTACGGCCTGAAGACGTCAACGACAGCGTCGGAATCCGACGGTGTCGCGGACAAGACCGGCACGACCAAGTTCGGGGAGAACGGCCTCGACCCCGCCTACGGCCTGGCGACCTCCGGCCTGGCCAACCCGAACGGGTTGAAGGTCGCGGGTTCGGTGTCGTACGAGCCGCCTGGGACGGGCTACCTGCGCCGGACCAGCAAGACCATGGCCACCGGCGCGCGCACCACCTACGCCTACTACGGCGACACCGAAAGCCGGAGCAACCCGTGTGCTCCCGGCAGTGCCGCGGTCAACCAGGCCGGTATGCCCAAGCTGACCACCTCGACGGCGCCCGCGGCCGGCCCGGCGCGAGTCGACGAGCAGGTCTACGACGCGTCCGGGCGAGTGGTCGCCGAGGCGACCGGCGGCGACTGGACGTGCACCACCTACGACGGCCGTGACCGGCCGGTGCAGGAGAAGGTGCCCGCAAGCAAGGACGCCCCGGCGCGGACGGTGACCCACGACTACGCCGTCGGCGGCGACCCGCTCACGGCGTCGGTCAGCGACGACAAGGGCACCGTCACCACGGTCAGCGACCTGCTCGGCCGCGTCGTGGCCTACACCGACGTCAACGGCGTGCGCACCAGCACGAGCTACGACCAGGTCGGCCGGGTGGCCTCGTCGACGGTGACACCGCCGGACCCGGCGGATCCGGCGCGCACGGTGTCGTTCGGCTACGACGACGCCGGACGGGTGCTCACGCAGAAGCTGAACGGCCAAGTCCTCGCCTCCGTCGGCTACGACAACGCGGGCGAACTCGCCTCGGTCACCTACGGCAACGGCACGTCGCTCGCGTCGATCACCAAGGACAACGGGGCACGGCTGCTCTCGCTGGGGTGGAAGACCAGTGACGGTACGGACGTCGTCTCGAAGGTCGGCCGCACGGCCGCGGGCACGATCGTCGACGAGTCCCTCGCCGGCCTGGACGCCCGCCCGAACGCGCCGAACTACGTGTACGACGGCGTCGGCAGACTGACCGAGGCGTACGTCGCCGGGCACCACTACACCTACGACTTCACCTCGGCGGCGTCGGCGACCTGCCCGGCGGGCACCCAAGCGAACGCCGGACTGAACACCAACCGGATGCGGCTGCTCGACGAGACCGCCGCTGGAACGGCAGAAACCCGCTACTGCTACGACGCGGCAGACCGATTGCTGGCCACCGAGGGCGCCACCGCCCTTTCCGGGGTCACCTACGACGCGGACGGCAACACCACGGGCTGGACCGCTGCGGACGGCGGCACGACGGAGCTGGCGTGGGACGGCTCCGACCGCAACCTCGGCGCCAGGACGACCGGGCCGAACCCCGCGCTCAACGCCGATATCGCCTACACGCGCGACGCGACCAACCGCATCGTCCGGCGCGACCCGCGCAACTGCGACAACAATACCGTCGTGCGCTATGGCTACACCGGTGACGGGGACAGCGCCGACCTCACGCTGAACGCGGACGGCCGGCTCACCACGCTCACTCTGACGCTGCCAGGCGGGGTGCTGTACACGTCGAAGGTGGGTTCCGACGGCACGTTCACCCCGTCGTTCGACCACCCGTCGGTTCGTGGCGACCTGGTGCTGTCCACCGACGCAGCCGGGCACCAGGCCGGCGAGCTGCGCACGTTCGATCCGTACGGTCAGCCGCTGGCTGCCTCGGGTGCGGTCGACACGCAGAACGTGCCGGACAACTCGCCCGGTTCGATGGACTACGGCTGGCTCGGCGAGCACCAGCGGGCCTACGAGCACACCGGGGGACTGTCGCTGGTCCAGATGGGGGCCCGGCCGTACAGCCCGCTGCTTGGCCGGTTCCTGTCGGTCGACCCGGTCGAAGGTGGCTCGGCGAACGACTACGACTACGTGGCCGGCGACCCGATCAACGCCACCGACCTCGACGGCAACTCGTGGTTCAGCTCGATCGTCTCGGTGGTCACCAAGGTGGCCGAGGTCGTCTCCAACCTCCCGGGGCCGATCGGGGCGGTCGCCAGCGGCGTCGCCGCGGTCGGCAACGCCATCCAGGGCAACTGGGGCGCGGCCATCATGTACGGCTTGGGCGCGATCACGGTCGGCGTCGGGGCACTGGCCGTGGGTGCGTACAAGGCGGCGAAGTTCGTCGCCAAGGTCGCCCCCAAGGTCAACTACGCGGCGAAGGCGCGGGTCGGGAAGTGGATGGCCAAGACGATGAACGGGACCAAGCACCGTGTGGAGATCGCGCACGGCCGCGGGTGGACGAAATACGATCTGGCGGGTAAGGCACACTACGAGAAGTCGGTGAAGAAGTGGATTCCCACGCCGCACAAGTTCACGCAGGCGCGCAATCACCGCGCGCCGAGCGGGCGGGGGAAGAACGGGCCGGTTTCGAGCATGCGGTGGCGAGACCTCGCCCGGGTCTACCGGCACTTGCGGTGACGACCGCCACGACATCGGGAGGGAAGCGCGAATGACGGTGAGGTTCACCGGGGTTCAGCCGTTCGGTCACGTCTCCGGGCAGATCGACTTCACCGTGGCCGGTATCGGTGACATCGACCTGCGCAATGAAGCGCACGTCGTGTGCATCAGGTTCATCCCCGGCGAACGGCACATGGCGATCGCGTTCGACTTCGTGTCGGAGCGACCGGGCGGCCGTCGGATGATCTCCCTGGAGTTCGGCGAGGTCGAGGTGCTCCGCATCGAGCCGTACCTGCCCACCGGTGTCGACCCGGGCTACGGGCACGCCCTCCTATTCGGCGTCGGCCATTGGGTCGCCCCCGGAACGGGACGATCAGGTTTTACCGTGTCCACGACGACCTTCGAAGTTGAGTTCTACGCAGAGGAACTGAAGGCCACGGTGGTTTGACGAGAACCATCCGGGTGGCCCGCCGGCGAGTGCAATCGCAGGTCGGCGGGCCACCATCGCCGTGGAAGTTCCCTGCCTACAGTTCGACCGCCATCCCGGCCTCTCGGAGCTGTTCGCCGAGAGCTCCGCACTGCGGATGAAGGCTGACCTCCGCCACGATGCCGACGGACGCTACAAACTGCCCGTCGCGGTCACGAAGTGACGTCGCCACCGCACGGACGACAGGTACCGCCTTGCCGAAGTCGTAGGTCAGGCAGTTAGCCCTGATCACAGGCAACTCCTGAGAGAAACTGCTGGGCATCGGCCCGCTCGTCGACCGGCGCTTTGAGGAGGAACGAGCCCATTTCCTTGGTCGGCAGGTCGGAGAGGACGATCTTGCCGGCGGCGGTGGCAAACAGCGAGCGACGGATATGCGCGCGAGCAACGGACTCGAGCTCCGGCCGGCACCCGCGTGGTCGACCTAGACAACAGAGTCGCCGAGGCCGACCCCACGAGGAAGCCGTGTCCGAGTGCCGGATTGGCTGGAACAACCAGCTGCAGCGGGTGCCGGCCGACGGTGCGGACGGAGATGGTGATGCCCTCGGCAGCCAGCTCGGTCACGATCCGGCGGGCGGAGTATCTGCGTTGCCGGCGCAGCTGCTCAATCCGGACCACCGCCTCGGCGGGGTGGCGGTGGGCTGATGGCGCGGGACGTTGGGCTGGTCGAGCAGACCGGCCTCGCCGTAACAACGCCAGCGGTTGACCCATTTGGATGCGCATCGGCGGGAGATGCCCATCTCTCGGCGGCGACGTGGGCGATCGGACGGGTCTGGCAGCGCGCGACGAGTCGGCGGCGGCCCTCGACAGACAGCGGGGCATTACGGTGGCGCATGGACGGGTCTTTCTGCTCGGAGGACGAGTTGGTCGCACTTCTCATCCTGCCGCCGAAAGACCCGTCCCTCGTTCCAGGCCCGTCAGCCGACACCAACGTCATCACCCGCAGCAATTAGCTGTCGAACTAGGGGCGATTTATGGGCGAAATTGCAGGTCGAATGACGTCGACTGACATCGACTGAGGGCATGAGCGATTGCAAAGATCCCAACTAGAGCGGCTGAGGTCGACGCGAAACGACTTGAACCAATAATCCGGAGGGTTCTTGGTTCGAGTCCAAGCGGGGGAGCGCAAGGCCCAGGTCCTCGACCTGGGCCTTTTTCGCGTCTCGGCGCCACGTGGTGATCGAGTGTTTGTTTCGACGGTCGTCCAACGCCGGGCTCCGTGCCGGCGACGGCGTGTACCAGTAGCCCACGGTGGGCCACTCAGCGACGCGGCCATGCGGAACCGCGGTTCAAGCGGGGCGGTCCGGCCCCCGCATCGGCAGGAGCGGCGGACAGGGGAAGAATCGCCAACTGCTCAACCCCGGCAAGGTTCCTGCGGCTCGCGCTGAGGCTGCCCCTGCTTCGCGGTCGGCTCGCACGCGACCTGGTCAAAGTGCCGAGAGCAACAGTCGGGACGTCGGTCGTAAAATTTGCGCGCCTTCGATCACTAACACCGACCGCCGGTTTGCGGACGTGCGATCCGAGGCCACCGCTTCGGCGAGGAAGTTCGCCGCGCATGGCCGCGAAGCAGGCGTGCCACCCGGGCGGTGTCCACCTGGAGTGAGGGACTCGGCGCACGGTGCTGGACGGCGCCTACGTCATCGTGGACGCGCTGAAGCCGTGGCTGCCCACTTCGAACACTGTCGAGTCAGAGGTCACGCAGGCGCTGCCGAACCGCGGCGGCGTTCCTCGGCTCGCCGTAGTCCTCGAAGATTTTCAAGGCTTCTCGCCATGAGGCGAGAGCCTCGGCCTTGCGCCCGAGGGGCAACAGACACTCGGCGCGAAGGGCCAATGCTTCGGACAGGCCTCGAGTCAGGTAACAACCGCTGCGGGCGCTGTTGATGGCGTCCTCGCAGAATGCCATCGTCCGTCGCTGGTCACCCAGGCCATGCCAAGCCCGGGCCAGGTGGAAGTACGCGGCGGCCTCGCCGTCCTTGTCGCCACTCTGCCGACGCAGGAGCAGGTTCCGTTCACCGTGTCGGATCGCCTCCTCGTATTGGCCGAGGTCGGTGCAGGCCGAACTCAAGTTGCCTTCGACCATCGCTTCCATTCGTCCGGTGTCGACGTTGTGAGTCCACGGCAATGCCTTCAGCAGTAGTTCCTTCCCTTCCTTGAAATTCATTTGGGCGAGACATTGCAACGCAAGCAGGTTGAGTACCCAGGCGCATTGGGTGGTGTCATTGCGTTCACGAGCGATGGCGAAGGATCGATCGCAACTGGCTTTGGCCTCTTCGAAACGATGCAGCTCTGCAAGTGCCATACCACGCTCACTGAAGAACCAAGCCTCCGTGGCACGGTCACCACACCGTTGCGCAACACCAAGACCGATCGCGACGGCTTTCTCCCGCTCCTCTTGAAGGCCTCTCACTCCAAGGAAACGAGTGGCCGACGCAAGAGATATCGCACAGCGATCCCAGCCACACCGAGCGGCGAAATCCAGGGCGGCCAACAGGTTGGCCTGCTCGGCTTGCAGCCATTCCAGAGCACTCCCACGGTCGGGAACCGCCACCGGGTACGACGGCAAAGTCTCGGGCCGGGGCAGTTTGCGCTGGCCTTGATGTACCATTTCATCACAAACGACCGCATTGTGCGCATACCATTCCAGTTGATGGACAGCGGCCTGGTCGCGTTCGCGTCTACTGTCGTGCCGGAGCACCTGCTCGGCGGCGTACGTTCGCAGCAAATCGTGGAATCTGAACCTGCCGCCGGGTCTGGGGTCGATCAGGTGAACGATTGCCAGTTCCTCGAGCAGCCGGCGCGCCTGCGGTGGCTCACAGCCACACAACGCCGCTGCCGCCGGCACACCGACCTCGGGCCCGGCGTGAAGTCCCAGCCTCCGGAACATCCGGGCCTGGTCAGGTGCCAGCCGACGATAAGACCAGTCGAACACCGCCCGGACGGCCGTGCGTTCATCCCCGGTCCGGCTGAGGACGTCCAGGCGGGAGTGCTCGTCGGCGAGGTCGGCGACGACCTCGCCGACGGTCGCCTGCGCCGAGGCGATCCGGCTGGCCGCAATGCGCAACGCCAGCGGCAATCGGGCGCAGAGACCGACCAGGTCGGTCACCGCCCCCGGCTCAGCGTCGGCGAGCTTCCGGCCGGCGACTGCCGCGATCAACGCGCACGATTCTTCGTACGTCAGCAAATCCAGCGTCAGCCGGCAGGCCCCGTCGGCGACGACCAGGCCGTTCAGGCTGTCCCGGCTGGTCACCACCACCACTGAGCCCGGCGATCCGGGAAGCAGCGGACGGACCTGGTCGGCGCTGTTCGCGTTGTCGAGCACCAGCAGCATCCGCCGCCCAGCCAGCAACGAGCGGAACAACCCGGCGCGCGCCTCGACCCCGGCAGGAATCGCCTCACCGGGCAGCCCCAAGGCACGGAGGAATCCGTCCAACACTTCTTCCGGGGCGGCCGGGTCACCGGGACCGTAGCCGCTCAGGTTGAAGTACAGGGTTCCGTCAGGAAACCGATGCTGCACCCGGTGCGCCCACCACACTGCCAGCGTGGTCTTTCCGATTCCGGCCGTGCCGTCGACGGCGGATATCACCACTGCCGCGGCCGGGCGATGGTCGTTGCCGGACAGTTGCGCGTCCAGGGCCGCGACCTGCTCGGCCCGCCCCGTGAAGTCCCGCACCGCGCCAGGCAGCTGCCGCGGCACCACGACCGGACCCATCGACGGTGCCGAGGTCATGTCCCGATTGCCCACCACAATGGCCAGTGTCTCCGCTTCCGCCGGGTCCACCGCGGGCGACCGGCGAAGACCACTCTCCCGGAGTACGACGGTGAGGGATCGGCCGGCGAGGGGTTTCGCCAGGTCCCGCTGACACGGGCCGGTGGAAAGTCATCAGGCAAACGCGCCCTCGGCCAGGCCTGTTCCGACCGCCGTGCGGCGGACGCACTCCACAGCCCGGGCTTTGGAGTCGTACTTCTGGTAGGAGCCCGCAGGCTTTGATCAGACGGTCAGATAGTCCACTTGCCTGGCAGTAGCCCGGACCGCGCTGCGGAGCGCGGATGGCGTTGTAGGCGACTGCCGGGCAGGCGCGGCGGCCTGCAGTCGAATCATGGTCGTCGTCGTAGCCATCGCGCTCGTGCTCGGATGCGTCGCCCTCGCGCGGCGGCGGGACCGGCTGCGTGCCCCTCTGGCCGACGACCACGGGCTCTGGCTGCCGGCAGTGACCGAGCGTGACAGTCAGGGGATGGTCGACTTCGCGGTCGAGACCGCTCGGTTGCGGTCGCTGGTGCTGCGCTCGATGGGCCTGGTCGTCCTCTGGGTGGCCGTGCTCGCCGGAGTTGTTGCGGGGGCCGCCGCGATGGGCACGGCGGCCGATCACCTGCTGAAGACCGGGGTGCGGGTGACCGGTGAGGTGCTGGGCGCCTACCGGCACAGCCGGGGCGAGGACACCCTCCACGTGGCGTACCGGGTGGGCGCCTCCGACCTCCGGTTCGCCGATATCACCTGGGACTCCGGCCGGGAGTACGTCAAGGGGCAGCAGATCACGTCATCTACGACAAGGCCGATCCCGGCCGCGTGCGGACGCCCGACGAAACCAACGACGACCCGGTCTGGATGTGGGGGCTGGCGATCGGCACGATCGCCGGGGTGAGCGGGCTGGTCTTCTCGCTCTTCGCCGCGGTGCACTGGCGGCGGCTCCGTGCTGTTCTCGCCACCGGGTGGCGGATCGCGTCGGTGACCGTCGTGCCGAACTACCCGGTCCGACAGAACCGGCACATGCCGGACATCGAAGTCACCTACCGCGACGGCAGCCGGATCACGTTGCGTGCGGCCACTTCGTCGCACGGCTCGGTGCCGTTGAAGCACGAGAAGAAGCAGCGAACTGACGACTCCGAAACGGGCACGGGGCGGGCCGTCCGGAGATGGCCCGCCCCGTGAACTCAGCCGTGCGCTGTGGCCAACGCGGCGGTGGCCGGCGGCATCAGCTTCGGGTACTGCTTCTGGAACTTCTCGATCATCGTGGCGGACGGGATGATCCGGTTCGGGTTCGCCTGGCTCGTCGCCTGCTTCTCGCCCCAGGCACCGGCGGCCTTGCGCTGGTCCGGGGTGCCGTGGCTGTGGTAGCAGTCGCCGATGGAGGCGTCCAGGTAGGTGACTTCCTGCTGGGTGCGGGCGTTCCACGCGAACCCCTTGGCGTGCGCGACGAAGTAGCCGCCGTAGGCGTCGGGGCCCATCTCGGACGACTCGTTGCGCGGGTAGTTCTCGTGGGCGAAGTCGACCTGGTGGCCGTACTCGTGCCCGACCACGGACTCCACCGAGACGTCGTCGAACCCGAGGACGTTGACGGTGTCGAGCAGGCCGTCGCCGAGCGCGACGCGCTTGCCGCCGAGGCTGCCGGCCGGGGCGGAGAACGCGTTCAGGGTGAGCAGCGGGTTGCGGCCGCCCTGCATCGCCGGCACCTCGTACAGCACCTTGGTGGCGAGCGCGGCGGCGGTCTTCACCTTCGCCGGCGCGAGACCGAGGCCGAAGGTCTGCGCCATCTTCGCCTGGCTGCCCAGATCGGTACCCTTCCAGGCGACGAGTTGGATGTTCCAGCTCTCGATGTCCCAGAAGCCACGCAGTTTGTCGATCGTGGTGGTGGCCCGCGGGGTGTACTGGCCGTCGGTGCCGAAGACCTGCGGGGTCTTGTCGGACGCGACGCCCTGGACGTAGAGCTGGCTCAGCCCGGACAGCGCGTCGAGCGCCTTGCCTTCGAGCGGGGTGAGCTGGGCCGCGAGCTTGTTCGCGTACGTCAGCAGCGAACCCGCGGTGCAGCCCGGGATCGGGCCGTCCGCGGCCTGGCTCTGCGGGCCGATCCGCGGAATGGGTGACTCGATCAGCCGGTCGACCCCGCGCAGCGCGTCCGCGGGCAGGCCGTTGTAGAGGTCGATGACGTATTGGTAGAGCTGCGCGACGTCCTGCTCGACGCCGGTCGGCTCGGCCGCGGCGGCCGGAACGGCCGTGGCGAGCGCGAGAGCGGCCGCGGTGCCTGCCGCCGCGAGTGTTTTGCCGAGAAATCTCGTCCGTGTGGGCAAAGCCGGTTCCCCTCTTTCCGTTTCAAGATCACCAAGCACCGCCACAGTAGGGCGGTGGTTGGCGGCGAAACCGGCGCCGGGGCAAGAACCCCGGAATGGCTCACGTCTTTCGAAGGGTTCCGGGGCTGCGGACCTCGGCCGAAAGTACTAGAAGCTCAGCTCGGCTGATGGCCGGAACAGCCCCGCGCCGAGCAGCCGCCGGTCACCTCACCCAGCGGCGGAACCCGCCCTCGGCGTTGATGACCTGGCCGGTGATCCACGCGCTGTCGTCCGAGGCCAGCCAGCGGACCACGCGGGCCACCTCGGCCGGGGTGCCCCACCGGCCGGTCGGCAGGGCGCGGCCGACGCTTTCGGTGAGTTCCGGGCTCGCCCATCCGGTGTCGACCGGACCCGGGTTGAGCGCGTTGACCGTGATCCCGCGATCGATCAGCGCGTCGGACAGGCTGAGCGTCATCTGGTGGATGGCGCCCTTGCTGATCGCGTACGGCAGTTCCCGGCTCATCGGGGCCAGGTGCTGACCGGAGGTGAACAGGATGATCCGGCCGCCCGGGCGCTCGTCGTCGTGGGCGGCGGCGAACGCCTGGGCCAGCAGCACGCTCGCGCGGGCGTTCACCGCCCAGGCCAGGTCCAGCTCCGCGGCCGTCACCTCGGCGAGGCTCCGGTCGGAGCTCCGGGCGTGGTTGGCGACCACCACGTCGACCGCGCCGAACGCTTCCACCGCGGCGGCCACCACCTGCCCGGGCGCCGCCGGGTCCGCGAAATCGGCGGCGACGTGCCGCAGCCGGCGACCTTCGCCGCCCAGGAGCTCCACGATCCCGGCGTCGCCCGCGGGATCGGCGCCCCACGGCTGTTCCGCGTCGTGTGGGGACCAGGCCTGCACGAGCACCGAGGCGCCGGCCGCCAGGAGCTGCTCGGCCACGGCGAAGCCGATTCCGGCCCGGCGGCTGACGCCGGTCACCACCGCGACCCGGCCCTCCAACGACGCACTCACGCCGTGCACCTTAACCACGGGAGCCGCCGCGGCCGGTCGGCGTGGAAAACTTTCTCCGGACCCGTGTCGATCCGCGCGCCGCCCGTTCGACCTGATGGCGCACGGGCCCCGAAGCGGCCCGCCGGACGAGGAGGCTCAAATGGCGAAGTACCTGCTGATCATGCGGGGCACCGACGCGTCGAACGCGGCGATGATGGCGAACATCGACGAGATGATGGCCACCAGCCGTCAGTTCATCGAGGACCTGTTCAAGGCCGGTGTCTACGTGGCCGCCGAAGGGCTCGACGATCCCGCCAAGGGCGTGGTCGTCGACTTCAGCGGGGAGACGCCCGTGGTCACGGACGGGCCCTACGGCGAGACCAAGGAACTCTTCGGGGGCTTCTTCCTGATCGACGTCGCTTCCCGGGAAGAGGCCGTCGAGTGGGCGACGCGGGTTCCCGCCGCGCCCGGGGCGAAGGTCGAGGTGCGGCGGGTGCCCGGCAGCGACGAGACCCCGAACTGATGAGCACCCCCGACGTCGAAGCCGTCTGGCGGATCGAGTCGGCGCGGATCGTGGCCGCGCTGACCCGGTTCACCGGGGATTTCGGGCTGGCCGAGGACGCCGCCCAGGAAGCGGTGGCCGAGGCGCTCGTCTCGTGGCCGCGCACGCCGCCCGCCGATCCGGCCGGCTGGCTGATGACCACCGCGCGGCGGCGAGCCATCGACACCATCCGCCGCCGGGTGGCCTTGCGGGACAAGTACGCCGAGCTGGCGGCCGGCGAGGTCGTCCACGAAGAGATCGATCCGGACCGGATCGACGACGACGTGCTCGCCCTGATGTTCGTCAGCTGCCACCCGGTGCTCTCGCCCGAGGCCCGCGTGGCCCTGACGCTGCGGGTCGTCGCCGGCCTCTCCAGCCAGGAGATCGCCCGGGCGTTCCTGGTCTCCGTGCCGACCGTGCAGGCCCGCATCACCCGCGGCAAGAAGACGATCGCCGCGGCCGGGGTGCCGTTCGAGCTGCCGCCGCCCGCCGAACGCCGGGACCGGCTGGGCGGCGTGCTCAGCGTCCTCTACGTCATCTTCACCGAGGGATCCACGGCCACGTCGGGCACCGAGCTCGTCCGCGCCGACGTGGCGTACGAGGCGATCCGGCTGGCCCGGACGCTCGCCGCGCTGCTGCCGGACGAGCCGGAGGTGCACGGCCTGCTCGCGTTGTTCGAGCTGACCGCCGCGCGTTTCCCGGCTCGGACCGCCCCGGACGGCTCGCCGGTCCTGCTCGAGGACCAGGACCGGCGGCGGTGGGACGTCTCGGCGATCCACCGCGGGCTGGCCGCGCTGGCCAAGGCGTCCGCGGGCGGCCTCGGCCCGTACGGCCTGCAGGCCGCGATCGCCGCCACGCACGCGGCCGCGCCTTCGGTCGAGGCGACCGACTGGGACAAGATCGTGGTGCTCTACGAGGCACTGGGCCGGGTCGCGCCCTCGCCGGTCGTCGAGCTCAACCGGGCGGTGGCCATCGCGATGGCCTCCGGGCCGGCGGAGGCACTGGCGATCGTGGACGACCTCGTCGTCTCCGACCGGCTCTCCGGTTCGCACCTGGTCCCGACCGTGCGCGGCGAGCTGCTGACCCGCCTCGGCCGCCGCCCGGAGGCGCGCGCCGAGCTGGAGCTCGCGGCCCGGCTGTGCGCCAACGAACGGGAACGTTCGGTTCTGCTGCGGAAGGTTGCCGCGCTGGAGTGAGCGGTCAACGGCGGGGGCCGTCGCGCAGCACGTCCCGGACGTGGTCGACGGACAGCGATTCGGGGTCGAAGCCGGTCAAGATCCACGTCGCGCCCGCCGCCGCGTACGGAGACGGGTCGTCGCCCGGCTCGACCTCCGCGACGTAGTCGAACGGCCCGGGTCCCTCGCGCAACGCCTCGACCTGGGCCACGGCTTCGGCGAACCGGTCGGCGGAGCCGAGGTTCACCGGGAAGTAGCCGTCGAGGCGCGCGGCCCGGCGCATCGGGCGGAGCTTGCCGGGGAAACCCGCCGCCCAGACCGGGATCCGGCGCACCGGCGTCGGCAGGAACCGGATGCCGTCCACTTTGTAGTGCTCGCCGTGGTGCCGCACGACGTCGCCGGACCAGGCGGCGGCGAGGATCTCCAGTGCTTCGTCGAGCATGCGGGCCCGCACCCGGTCGTCGCACTCCTCGCCGGTGCGGGAGAACTCCTCGCCGAACCGGTCGCCGCCGAGGCCGACGCCGAGGGTGAGCCGGCCGCCGCCGAGGCGGTCGAGGGTGGCGGTCTCGCGGGCGAGCTTGGCGGGGCGGCGGCGGGTGATCGCGCTGACCATCGGCCCGAAGCGCAGCTCCGACGTCGTGGCGGCGATCGCGGCCAGGGTGATCCACGGATCGGCCACCGCGGTCACCGGCTCGCGCCACCGGAGGTGGTCCCACACGAAGAGGCCGTGCCAGCCCGCCTCTTCGGCTTCGGCGGCGAGGCGGGCGACGAGCGCCGGGTCGGCCAGGGCGTCGAAGAGCGGGAGCCAGAGCGCGTGCTGTGGGGTCATGCCGGTAACGCTACGGGCCGGGGCTCATCGGGAAAAGCAATGAAAATTGCTCAACTCGATAAGGGTTGCCGATGTTCGGTCGTGTAGCGGAAGCCGCGCAGGGTCACGGTTCCGTCGAGGACGCGCACGCCGATCATGCGGCCGGTGAAGCCGGCCGCGACCTCGGTGGAGAGGTACCGGCCGTCGAAGGAACCCAGGACCTCCGCCCGGCCGTCGGCGTCGAGGACGGCGAGTTCGAGGAGGTCCGGCTCGGTGATCTCCCGGAACGGGCCCGAAACCGGCGGCTCGAGCGCGCGGATCCGCAGGGACACCACGGAACCGGCCGCGACGGCGGTGACCGTCCGGACCGCCGGGCCGATCGCCACCGTCGCCGTCACCGTGGAGCCGTCCGCCGTGAGGCCGTACCAGTGGCGGTCGTCGATCCGGACGACGAAGGCCGCCGTGCCGCCGGAAACGTCGAGGTCGGCCACCGCGGTCCAGTACTCGTCGAGGGCCCGGGTCAGCAAGGATCCACTGAGGACCGAGCCGCCCGGACCGGCCTGGTGCACCACGGGACTCGCGCCCGGAGCCACCCAGCGCGGGTGCAGCTCGGCGAAGTCGTCGGTGAAGCTGTTGTCCGCCAGGGGAACCGTGAATCGGGTTTCGTCGACGACGGGCCAGCCGTCCACCCAGTCCACCCCGGCCAGGAACGTCTCGCGGCCGTTGACGTGGAACTGCGGTGTCTTGCCGCGCGGCCGGACGCCCAGGTACACCATCGCCCAGCGGCCGTCGGCGCACTCGACCAGGTCGGCGTGCCCCGTGTTCTGCACCGGGTGCGTGGTGCTGCGGTGGGTCAGGATCGGGTTCGCCGGCCCGGGCTCGTACGGGCCCTCCAGCGTGCGGGCGCGCGCGATGGTGACGGCGTGGCCGCGTTCGGTGCCGCCTTCGGCGAGCAGCAGGTACCACCAGCCGTCGACCCGGTACAGGTGCGGGCCCTCCGGTGCGGCGAGGCCGGTGCCGTTCCACAGTAGCCGCGGCTCGGCGAGCATCGCTCCCGTTCCGACGTCGATCGGGACGCTCGCGATGCCCGGCAGGTCCGGCCGGAACGACGCCCACGTGAGGTGGCAGACGCCGTCGCCGTCCCAGCAGAGGTCCGGGTCGATGCCGGTGGTGCCGGGCACGTGGACCGGGTCCGACCAGGGCCCGGCCGGGTCCTCCGCCGTCACGATCAGGTGGCCGCGGCCGTCGAGGACGTTCGTGGTGATTAGGTGGAACCGGCCGCCGTGGTGGCGCAGGGTCGGCGCGTAGATCCCCGTGTTCGCGGCGCCGTCGGACGGCGGCAGCTGGCTCGGCCGGGTCAGCGCGTGCCCGACGAGCTCCCAGGAGACGAGGTCGGTGCTGCGCCGGATCGGCACGCCCGGCACGTACTCGAAGCTCGAATTCGCCAGGTAATACGTGTCGCCGACCCGGCAGATCGACGGGTCGGGGTGGAATCCCGGAACGATCGGGACCGTCATCGGTGGCTCCTCACGGGTGCCCGCCGCCGTCCGCGGCGGGCACCCGCGCGGGTCAGGCGTTGCAGGTCTTGTTGCGGTTGATGCAGTTGACGACCTGGTTCATGATGCTCTGCGACATCACGTTCGCGAAGTCGTCGTGGTCGGACAACGGGTTGTGCTTCTCGGACGGGAACGAGTCCACTTTGTACTGCTTCTTGACCTGGATGTCGTGCGGGATGTCGTAGACCAGCGTGATCCGCAGCTCCGGCACCGCCTTGAACCCGGCGGCGCAGCGCCCGGCCGCGTCCGGGAACACGATGTGCGTGCGGTGGTTGGCGCTGTCGGTGTTCTTGCCGTCCCAGCAGCTCGGGAAGTCGTGGATCCGCTCCACCTTGCTGCCCTGCGGGCAGATCGGGTACTTGTCGGTCAGCCGGTTCTCGAAGCCGGTGCAGGTCCACGCGGCCCGGGTGTTCTTGGTGCCGTTGATGGACGGCTTGGCGTCACCGGACAGCGCGCGCAGGAACTTCGGCATCGCGACGACCTTGCCGGCCGCGCTGCCGCGGAAGGTGATGCCGACCTTTGCCGGGCGCTGGATCTGGCCGTCGTTCTCCGGCAGCTCGTTGTTGGCGTCCGGGCCGGGCAGCGGCGGTGTCGCCGTCGCGCCACCGTTGCCGCCGTTGTTGCCGCCCTGGCCGAGCGTGCAGGGCGCGAGCGCGTCGAGGCCCTGCGGCTTGGCGGCGGTGCGGCCGATCGCGATGGCCATGCGGTCGATGGTGGCGACGCGCTTGTCCTTGAGCGGGCCGAGGATGGCGTTCTGGACGAAGTTGGGGCCGCCTTGGCCCTGCGTGCTGACCAGCCGCTGATTCGCTTCCTGGACTTGCGTGTTCAGCAGCTGCAGGTTGCGGTCCACTTCGGCCTTGGCCGACGCCGGGACGGCGGGGAGCTTGCTCGCGACGTCCGGGCAGGTGATCTGCTGGGCCGCGCCGCCGGGGGCGCCGCCGCCGTTGCTCGCGGGGTTGCCGCCGGTGCCGGCCTGCTCCTTCAGCGTGCAGGGCGCGAGCACGCCGAGGCCCTGCGGCTTGGCCGCGGTGCGGCCGATCGCGATCGCGATGCGGTCGATGGTGGCGACGCGCTTGTCCTCGAGCGGGCCGAGGATGGCGTTCTGGACGAAGTTGGGGCCGCCCTGGCCGCGCGTGCTGACCAGCCGCTTGTTGGCCTCGTCGAGCTGCGTGTCGAGCAGGTCGAGGTTGCGGTTGACCTCGGCCATCGCCGAGTCGGGGACGTCGGGCAGCCGGCTGGCGACGTCCGGGCAGGTGATCGCCGGGGAAGCGGCGTCCTGGGCGGCCTGGTCGCGGTCGCCGTCGGCGGGCTTCGCGGGCGGGTTCTTTTCTTCGTCTTCGGTGTCGATACGGACAACCGGCCAGAAATAGGCGGATTTGTCGCCGTTTTTGCACGTGGTGCCGGCGGCTTCGAGGCTCTTGTTGTTCGAGTCCGCGTTCGACGAGAGGTTGCCGACGTAGTCGTGCAGGTGCTGGGCCCCGTTGCGGACCCCGGGCTGCGCGACGAAGTTGTCCGGGTTGAAGTGCTGGTTCTCGTTGCGGCCGCAGTCCACGGTGAAGGTGCCGGTGGACGCCCCGCGCGCCTTCGCGGGCTCCCGGTTGTTCGGCGGGACCTTGAGGATGTCGATGTAGAGCGACGGGTCGGCCGGGTCGGCGCTGGCCTGGCCGGGAGTGCCGAACGTCGTCGACACCGCGATCCCGCCGGCGGCGACGGCCAGCGCGAGGACACCGGTGGCGATCTTGGTGCGTCGGGAGATGCGGTGCTTTCCCGCGTTTCCGGGCATGAAGGGACTCCGATGGGTTCAAGGGGGAAGAGAATCCACTGGCCCGACACCAGTGGCACGGTTCTCTGTTAGCGATAACAATGTCCACCTTGTGAAGAGTCAACCGATTCTTTCCGGGGACTCAACGGGGGGCGGGCACGGCGTAATCGTGACCCGCGCGCGCCCCGTTGTCCAGTACTTTGTCGCGTGAGGAAAGAGTTCGGAAATGTGGTGAACCGCAGTGAACCGGGAGCCGTGTACCCCGGTGACGCGTGGAGTGCGGGATCAGCTGTCCAGCATGGTCAGGCTGGGTGTTTCACCTGGTCCGGCCGGGAAGTAGGCGAGGAAGGTGACGCCGTCGCCGCGGGGGTCGAACCGGGTGATCCGCACCGATTCGGGCTCGTGGAAGACGTCGCCGGGGGTCAGCACGGTTTCCGGCTCGCCTTCGATCTGGAAAACAGCGGACCCGGTTTCGATGCTGCCGAACACCGGTCCGTTGTGGACGTGGAGGCCGAGGTGCTCGCCCGGGGCGATGGTGATCCGGCGGATTTCGACGTGATCGATGACGCGCGGGGCCGGGAGCCGCTGGTCCAGCAGGAGCGTGCGGGTGAAGGCCGGGACGGTGGCGGGCTCGCCCTCGCCCGCCGGCTCGCCGATCTCGGTGGGGGTGCCGTCGGCGGGCAGTTCCTCGATCGCCAGGTGCGTCAGCGGCGTCGTGTCGGTGGCGCCGTGCCAGTGCCACTCTCCGGCGGCGACGCGGACCGTGTCGCCCGGCCGGATCAGCCGGGCCGGGCCGCCGCGGCGCTGGACGTAGCCGGTCCCGTCGGTGACGACCAGGACCTGGCCGAGCGGGTGCCGGTGCCAGTGCGTGCGGGCGCCGGGGGCGAACTGGACGCGGTCGACCCGGGTGCGCGACGGGCCTTCGGGGAAGGCGAGCGAGGTGATCCACGCGCTGCCGGTGACCGCGTCGGCGGGAGCGGGGGTGCCGGCGGCCGGAACGTGACGGACGTCCACTTCGGTCCTCCTGGGGTTCAGTGGGCGGCGAGCAGGGCGAGCACGCCGGAAACGGCTTGGTCGAACGGTTCGGGGGAGCCGGCGGCGCGGGCGAGCACGTACCCGCCCTGCAGGACGGCGACGATCGTGGCGGCCAGCGCCGCGGTGTCCAGCGACGCGGGCAGGTCGCCGGCGGCACGGCCTTCGTCGAGGACCTCGGCCAGCCGGGCGCGCACCCGTGTGAGGGTCTCGTCGACCGGGGCCCGCAGGTCCGGGTCGGCGACGATGTCGGGGTCCTGCGTGAGCCGCCCGATGGGGCAGCCCTTGAGCACCTCGCGCTCCCGCCGCAGGTAGGCGGTGATGCGTTCGACGGCGGTGCCGGGCGTGCGCAGCTGTGCGTCGGCGGCGGCCAGCAGTTCCTCGCCGCTGCGCCGCACGGCGGCCAGCGCGAGCTCCTTCTTGCCGGCGAAGTGGTGGTACATGCTGCCCTGGCCGGCGCCGGCGCGCTGCTGGATGGCCTTGGGGCTGGTGCCGACGTAGCCGCGTTCCCACAGCAGTTCGCGGGCGCTGTCGACGAGCTGGTCCCGGGTTCCCATGCGGCTGACTGTACATACTAGTAGGTACAGAATCAACGCTGTCACAGGTTCGCGCCGGGCGGTGTCTTGAGGCCGCACCCGTTCGAGAGGAGAACGTCATGGACCTCGCCCTGTGGCTCGCGGCCGGCTTGCTCGCCGTCGTGGCGCTGACCGGAGGCGTCAGCAAAGCCTTCGTGCCCACGGAAAAGCTGGCGGCCGCACCGGGTGGCGAATGGACCGCGGCCGCCCGTCCGGGCTTCGTCAAGAGCCTCGGCGCGCTGGAACTGCTCGCGGCGCTCGGCCTGGTCCTGCCCGCGGTGACCGGGATCGCGCCGGTGCTGGTCCCGGTGACCGCCGCCTGCTGGGTGCTGCTGATGGTGGGTGCGATGATCACCCACGTCCGGCACGGCAGTGCCGGGTTCGCCGCGCTGAACCTGGCCTACCTGGCTGTCGCGGCGTTCGTCGCCTGGGGCCGGTTCCCGGGATGAGGGGAGGAGACGGGATGACCGAGGCCTTCGTCGCCCACCGGAACCTGCTGTTCACCGTCGCCTACGAGATGCTCGGCTCGGCGGCCGACGCGGAGGACGTCCTCCAGGAGACGTGGCTGCGCTGGGCCGAGGTCGACCTCGCCGAGGTGCGTGACGAGCGCGCGTACCTGGTCCGCATCACGACCCGGCTGGCGCTCAACCGCTTGCGCACGATGCAGCGCCGCAAGGAGGCGTACGTCGGGCCGTGGCTGCCGGAGCCGCTGCTGACGACGCCGGACGTGGCCGAGGACGTCGAGCTCGCGGAAAGCGTGTCGATGGCGTTGATGCTGGTCTTGGAGACGCTGGCGCCGACCGAGCGCGCGGTGTTCGTGCTGCGCGAGGTGTTCGACGTCGGCTACGACGAAATCGCCGAGGCGGTGGGCAAGAGCCCGGCGGCGGTCCGGCAGATCGCGCACCGCGCGCGCCGCCACGTGGACGCACGCCGCCCGCGCGAGGTGGTCTCGGCGCGCGAGACGCGGGCGGTACTGGAGTCGTTCCAGCGGGCGATCGAGGGCCGCGACCTGCAGGGGCTGTTGGATCTGCTCGCGCCGGACGTGGTCCTGCTGAGCGACGGCGGCGGCGTGAAGCAGGCGGCCCTGCGCCCGGTTTCGGGCGCGGGCAAGGTGGGCCGCTTCATCGTCGGAGGTATCGGCAAGACGGAGATCGAACTGACCGGCCTCCCGGTGACGGTGAACGGAAACCCGGCGCTGGCCATACACGTGGACGGCGCGTTCGACGGAATCATGGCGGCCCGCGTGGAGGGCGGCCGGATCACCGGGCTGTACTTCGTGCGAAACCCGGAGAAGCTGACCCGAGTGGCCGCCGAGACGCCGTTGACCCTGCGGTGACGACGGCCGGCTTGATCACGAAGGAGGAGCTGGGTGGTCATCCCGTCGCCTGAGGCCGTGAAGATCACTTTGAGCCGGGCCCGCAACCCACAGCGCGGGGCTGGGTGACGGCGCGGGCTTGCGGGCCCGGCTCAAAGTGATAGGCCTCGTTCAGGCGACGGGATGACCACCCCGCGGCCCACCCACCCAACGCAAGCCGACAGCGGTAGCCGGTGGTCATCCCGGAGCCTGCCTGTCCGGCGAGG